>JASHQL010000318.1 GCA_030039155.1 Streptosporangiaceae bacterium
GACGCGGACACCTCGTGCAACGGGATCTGGGTCAGGGTCCGCGGGGCCGGCAGCTTCACCAGCTCGTGCACGAACGGCCCGCTCCGGGCACTGTCCACCCCCTCGTCCCAGGGCGTGCTGCTTGCGGACAACGGCAGCCAGCACGGCTATCGCGGCCTTGACCTCGCCCTGCGGGTAGCGCCGCCGAAGTCACCAGGTTGCTGGATCGTCGCATCGGTCGAGGTCGACTACCACATCGGTGGCACGCACTACGCTGCGAAGACCGACGAGTCGATCACCGGCTGCCTCGTCAACGCCAACATGGACCCGACAGACAGCCCGATCCCGGCAGGATAGTGGCCGGCTCCAGGGCTAGCAGCCGGGCAGCCGCTCGGCTAGGTAACCGACCAGGCTGGTCATCGCGATCCGCTCCTGCTGCATAGAGTCCCGTTCGCGGACCGTCACCGCCTGGTCTTGCAGCGAGTCGAAGTCGACGGTGACGCAGAACGGCGTGCCGATCTCGTCCTGCCGCCGGTACCGCCGGCCGATGGCGCTGGCGTCGTCGAAGTCGCAATTCCAGTGCCCGCGCAGCTCCGCGCTCAGGTCACGGGCCTTCGGCGAGAGCTCGACGTTCCTGGAAAGCGGCAGGATCGCAACCTTGACCGGTGCCAATCGATGGTCGAGCCGAAGTACGGTCCGCTTTTCCAGCTTTCCCTTCGCGTCCGGTGCCTCGTCCTCCGCGTAGGCCTCGAGCAGGAACGCCAGCATGGACCGGTCCACGCCGACCGCGGGCTCGATCACGTACGGCACATAGCGCTCGCCGGACTCAGGATCCAGGTACGACATGTCCTGGCCGGACGCCTTGGCGTGCGTGCTCAGGTCGTAGTTGGTGCGGTTCGCGATGCCCTCGAGCTCGCCCCACTCGGTGCCCTGGAAGTCGAACCGGTACTCCAGGTCCACCGTGCGGGCGGAATAGTGCGAGCGCTTGTCGGCCGGGTGCTCGTACTGCCTGAGGTTCTCCTTGGCCAGGCCGAGGTCGAGGAACCAGGACTGCCTGAGGTCGATCCAGCGGTCGTGCCACTCCTCGTCGGTGCCTGGCTTGACGAAGAACTCCATCTCCATCTGCTCGAACTCGCGGGTCCTGAAGATGAAGTTGCCTGGCGTGATCTCGTTCCTGAACGACTTGCCGATCTGCGCGATGCCGAACGGGATCTTCTTGCGCGAGGTCTGCAGCACGTTGCGGTAGTTGATGAAGATGCCCTGCGCGGTCTCCGGCCGCAGGTAGGCAAGCCCTGACTCGTCCTCGACCGCGCCCAGGTAGGTGCGCAGCAGCCCGTTGAACATCCGCGGCTCGGAGAACGCGCCCTTGGTCCCGCAGTGCGGGCAGGTCAGGTCGGCCAGGCCGTGCTCCGGCGGATGCCCGTGCTTCTCCTCGTAGGCCTCGATCAGGTGATCGGCACGGTACCGGTGGTGGCAGGACATGCACTCGGTGAGCGGGTCGACGAACTCGGTGAGGTGCCCGCTTGCCTGCCAGACCTCGGGCGCCAGGATCACGCTGGAGTCGATGCCGACGATGTCGTCCCTTGACGTCACCATCGAGCGCCACCACTGCTGCTTGATGTTGTTCTTGATCTCGACGCCGAGCGGCCCGTAGTCCCAGGCGGCCCGCAGGCCACCGTAGATCTCGCTGGACGGGTAGACGATCCCCCGCCGCTTGCTGAGACTGACCAGGGTTTCCAGGCGATCGGTGCGTCGTGCCATCAAGGTCTCCATCCGGCTGGCGGTCGGCGGCTTGGCGTTCGGGGATGCGCGAAGCCCGGGCAAAGGGGCAGCGGTTGTCCCAGCTTAGCGGGCATGCTGCAATCGCGCGTGCGTGCTGTCATCAGCAGTTAAGTTCGTCCCCCCAAAAACGGTGTACGAACTTAACGAGTGTTACCCGCCGCGGCTCAGCCGCCTACGTAGTACTGCGACGCGTCGCCGCGCAGCGCGACGCTCTCCCTGCCGTCAACCCCGACCGGCACCGGGCCGGACACGGTCACCCGCTCGCCGCGCCGCCGCTGCGACCCGTAGTCAAAGATCGCGTAGTGCTGCGTCGCGCGGTTGTCCCAGATCGCCAGGTCGTCGACCCGCCACTGCCACCTGACGGTCTGCTCCGGCGTGGTCACGTACTCCTGCATGATCCTGATCAGGTCCCGAGAGGCTTGCGGGCTGAAGCCGACCACACTGCGCGCGAAGCCGCCGAGCAGCAGCGACCGCTCGCCGGTCTCCGGGTGCACCCGGACCGCCGGATGCTCGGTCTCGAAGATGGTGGACAGGAATTCCGCCCGGTGCGCGGCCACGCTTGAGTCGGTGCCGGAATCGCGGTCGAACACCGCCGCGTAGTCGGTCGCGTTGGAGTGCACGATCCGCAGCCGGTCGGCCAGGTCGCGCAGCTGGCCGGGCATGCTCGCGTACGCGGTCACGGTGTTGGCCCAGATGGTGTCGCCGCCGACCGGCGGGATGATGATGCCGTGCAGCAACGTGAAGGCGGGCGGCCGCTGCACGAACGTCACGTCGGTATGCCACTGGTTCGCCCTGGTGCCCTTTGCCGAGTCGATCTCCTCGAGGAAGGGCTTGTCGTCGGGCGAGGAAATCGTCGGATGGCCGCGCGTCAGGTCGCCGAGCCGCTGCGCGAACGCCACCTGGCTGGCGTAGTCCAGGTGCTGGTCGCGCAGGAACACGACCTTGTGATCGAGCAGTGCCTGCCGGACCGCTTGCACCGCGTCGTCGGTCACCGCGGTGCCGGTATCCACGCCGCTGACCAGGGCGCCGATGTTGCCGGCCAGCCGGGTGACGGTGATGTTCGCGGGCGGCTCAAGTGTCTGCGTCATGGGGGATCCCTCCTGCCGGGTCAGCTGTCTCTAGCCCGGCCGGGGTGGCCGAGATGCTCGGGCTCGGCTGGCCGAGTCGGGCTGCCAGCGCCTGCAGCGCCGACCTGTGCGTTCCCGCGCGCCGGTGCTGTCAGTCCTCTGAGCCAAAGTTGATTTTTCCGATGGACATTCTAGCCAAGTCTCCTGCATGCCGGTCAGGCAGTAATCTGGGCCGCGACCCAGCGAGGGCTCGGGAAAGGAACGCGCAGGTGACAACCGGCAGGCCCGCCAGGCGGCGCGTCAGGCCACTGCCGCCTGGCAAGACCCTGCTCACCCCGGACGCATCGCCGGCCCGCGAGGCAGCCGAGCGGCGCAGCGCGGCGCCGCTGCTCTACCTGCACCAGCTGCCGGCCTGGGTAGCGCCGATCCTGCTGGCCTTGCTGCTGGTGGTCGGCCTGGCCGTGCGCGGCCCAGGCGGCGCGGTGGCGCTGGCCGGCGTCGCGCTTGTGCTCTGCTGGCTGGCCGCGATCTCCTGGCCGCGGCTCGCGGCCGCCGGGCGGCTCGGCCGGGCGGTGGTGATCCTCGGCATGCTCGCGCTGGCCGGCTGGCAGGCCACCCGCTGACGCCAGGCGTCAGTCACGCTCGGGCACGTCTTCGCTGGCTGGCGGGGGCGGCAGCGGGTTTGGCTCGGCCCCGCCGTAGCGGCGGTCACGGCTTGCGAAGATCTCGCAGGCGTGCCAGAGGTGCCGCCTGTCGAAGTCGGGGAACAGCGTGTCCAGGAAGACGAACTCGGCGTAGGCCGACTGCCAGAGCAGGAAGTTCGAGGTCCGCTGCTCCCCCGACGACCTGATGAACAGGTCCACGTCGGGGATCCCGGGCTCGTCCAGGTACCTGGCGAACATCCGCTCGTTCACCTGATCTGGCCGCAGCTTCCCTGCGGCAACCGCTGCCGCGATCTTGGCCGCGGCATCGGCGATCTCTGCCCGGCCGCCGTAGTTCACGCAGAACTGCAGCGTCAGCACCGAGTTGCCGGCGGTGAGCTGCTCGGCGTACTCGAGCTCGGAGATGACGCTGCGCCACAGCCGCGGCCTGCGGCCTGCCCACCTGACCCTGACCCCCATCTCGTGGAACTGGTCGCGGCGCCGGTGGATCACGTCCCGGTTGAAGCCCATCAGGAACCTGACCTCGTCCGGCGACCTGCGCCAGTTCTCGGTGGAGAACGCGTACGCGGACAGGTAAGGGATGCCAAGCTCGATCGCGCCCATGATCACGTCGAACAGCGCGCCCTCGCCGCGCTTGTGCCCCTCGGTGCGGGGCAGGCCGCGCTGCTTGGCCCACCGCCCGTTGCCGTCCATGACCAGCGCCACGTGCCGCGGCACCAGCTCGCCAGGAATCTTCGGCGGCTGCGCTCCGGTCGGGTGCGGCTCCGGCGGCCGCACCGGCCGGTGCTGGCCTCGTACCGCCCTGGGCCTGGCCCCGCCGATGTGCTGGCTCATGGCCGGCCTGCCGGCGCCGTCATGCGTGCTCCACGTGCCGCAGCGACCTGATCGAATGCTCCAGGTGCCATTGCAGGTAGGCAGCGGTCAGGCCGCTGCACTCGATCTGGTGCCGCCGCTCGCTCGCGTCGGCGTACCGCCAGTCGCCGCGCAGCAGCGCGGTCATCAGCGCGATGGTGGCCGGGGCCGGCGTCGCCGCGCCCGGCATCCGGCATGCCTGGCAGGTCAGCCCGCCCGCCGCGATGCCGAACGCGCGCAGCATGGTGGACTCGTCGGCCCTGGTCCCGCAGACCGCGCACTCCTCGAGCGCAGGCGCGTACCCGGCCACCGCGAGCGAGCGCAGCAGGTAGGCGTCGAGCACAAGCCGCGGGTCGTGCTCCGCCTCGCCGAGCGCCCGCAGGCCGCCGACCAGCAGCAGGAACTGCCGCAGCGAAGGCTCCTTCTCTACCGGGGTCAGCCGTTCCGCGGTCTCCAGCATCGCGGTGCCCGTGGTGTACCTGGGGTAGTCGCCGGCCAGCGGCTCGCCGTACGGCCTGATCGTCTCGGCCTGGGTGATCACGTCGAGCGACCGGCCGGTGTACAACAGCAGGTCGACATGGGTGAACGGCTCGAGCCTGGCGCCGAACCTGGACTTGGTCCGCCTGACCCCCTTCGCGACGGCACGCACCCTGCCGGTCTTGCGTGCCAGCAAGGTGACGATGCGGTCTGCCTCACCGAGCTTGTGGCTCCGCAACACGATGCCGTCGTCGCGGTAGATGCTCACCAGGCCATTGTCGCGCACCGCAGCCGGTGCTACCCGGCCGCCGCGCTCTCCTCGGTGACCGATATGACCTCCCTGGCCCTGGCCGCGGTCAGGCCGAGGTGCGCCGCCACCTCGTGCGCCGCGCTGCGCTGCCCGTCGGTCAGCCGCAGGTCCGACAGCCCCACCCTGATCACCCTGGCCAGGAACCACTCGGCGGCCGGGCCTGCCAGCTGCGCGGCAAGCAACTGCAGCGGCCGCGACACGTCCCTGCGGTAGTCAAGCTCGCCGGCCAGGTCCGCGCTGAGCGCGGCCTCGTCGTAGCCTTCGCAGCCGGTGCCGACCACCGAGGCAATCGCCCGCGCCCTGGCCGGCGGGCTCACCGAGTCGCCCGCTCGCAGCATCACCAGCACCGCGGCACGCATCCCGGCCGGCAGCGCCGCCTGCATCTGGCCGACCGTCGGCAGCGCCAGCACCTGCGGCCGGTAGCAGGCATGGCACCTGACGCAGCGCACGTGCTTGTCCAGGCTGCGCACCGGGATGACCGGGATCAGCATGACCCGCAGCCACCTGGTGCCCGACCGCAGCTGATACGGCCGGTCACCACCGCAGCGCTGGCAGTGAAACCAGCCCCGGCCGATGCTCCGGTAGTGGTCCCACATTCTGATCATGGACGGCTCCCCCCTCGAACCCGCCGCGCGAGCGTGCCCTGGGATACGCGAGTCCGCTGATCATCACATGCCGGAGGACCGTGAGCAGCTAAAACGCTCAATAAGTGAGATATACGACGCTGCCGGGACGGCGCGGGCGATTCCAGCGCGCCAGGCTGTTACGCCGCCGGTGGCGCCGCCGGCGCTTGCGCCACGACCTCGGGGCGGTACCTGGTCTTGCACGTCATGCACTGCACGTGCTCGGTGGCGGCCTTGACCGGGATCAGCGGGATGTAGAAGAGATGGAAGAACCGCCGGCCGGTGCGATGCCGGTACTGCCTGATGTCACCGCACTTGGGGCAGTGGAACGTCCCGGTGTTGGTGGTGCGGTGGTAGGTACGGACACCCCAGATGATCATTGTGTCCCCTGCTGCTTGACTGACGCGGAACGCCCTGCTGGAGCACTGGCGCAGCGAGCATGACATAGCATCAGGCCGCGAGCAAGGATCTAGCCGGTAAATCCCCTGATAGGGCATTCCTTCCAGGCCCGCCCGCCGGCAGCGCGGTCAGCCAGGCCAGCCGTTTTCTTCGCCCGTTCTTGCGCGTGATGCCCGGTTCGATCACTACGGGCGGAATGGGCGTCCTACATTATTCCGGTATTGGTCGCCGGCCAGCGGCGGTCAGCAGTCGACGGAAGGTGCTTTATGAGAAGAGTCATCATCGCCACTGCCGCGGTCGCTGCGCTGGCGGCGCTTGGCGCAGCCCCGGCCTACGCCAGCCGGCTTGCCCCGGCCGGCGCAGGCCAGGCGGCGCGGCCGAGCGCGCATCCCGGGACGCGCGTGTCGGTGAGCGGATTCCATCTGGTGCACGTGCCGCAGGTCAAGCGCATCGTGCTGACCAGGCCGGACACGGCCGCGACCGAGCGGTCGGTCAACTGGAGCGGCTACGCGGACCTGCCCAAGCACGGGCACAAGTTCAAGGCGGTCTCGGCGAACTTCACCGTGCCCGCGGTCAACTGCACCGATTCAACGAACGGCACCGGCGACCTTTCCTCGATGTCGAACTGGGTCGGCCTCGACGGCTTCGGCGACAGCACCGTCGAGCAGACCGGCGAGGCCGTCATCTGCGACGGCACCACGAACGAGTACGGTTACCTGGTCTTCTGGGAGACCTACCCGGCGCCGGCGAATACCTTCTGCTGCACGGACCCGGGCGACGCGATCCACGTCAGCGTCACCTTCAACCCGAAGACGGACCTGTACCACCTCTACCTGATCGACTACACGCTCAATGACACGCTCAGCGAGTTCGAGGCCTGCGAGAGCGGCTCGACGTGCGACAACGCCAGCGCCGAGGTGATCGGCGAGGACCTGGACGGCGGGGCGCCTTACAGCAACCTCGCCTTCTTCGGCCAGACCTCGTTCGTCAACGCCAGCGTGACGAGCAGCAACGGCAAATCGGGGTCGCTGAGCGCCAGCAAGTACTGGAATTCCGACAAGATCATCATGCAGTACAAGAAGTCAGTGATGGCCACGCCAAGCTCGCTCTATGGCGGTAGGGCCTACCTCGACACCTGGCACGCGGGAGACTGACCAGGTCAACCGACCTCAGTGCGCAAGCAGCCCCGGCCGCCCGCGGCCGGGGCTGTTTGCTGTGCCACCCGATCGCGGCATGTCGGATCCCGGATCCTGATACCCCAGAACGAGCGGGGGCCAATCTGTTTTCCGCTGGACACGATCTTGGGCGCGGCCGGGCAGGCCGACCCAGGGCACTGACGAGGGAAGGGCAGCTGCATGAGACGCATCATCACCGGTGCCGCCATCGCGGCGGTGCTGGCGCTCGGCATGACCCCGGCGTTCGCATCGGGCACCAGCAGGCACGCAGAGTCAGGAAGCACGCCGCGGGCGCAGGTCAGCGTGCGCGGACTGCACCAGGTCAGCAGCGCGCTGCTGCGCCAGGTACTGCCACATCTGCGCGCGGCCAAGCAGGTGTCGTCGCAAAACTGGGGCGGCTACGCGGTCGTGCCGAGGCGCGGCCACAAGTTCAGGTCGATCTCGGCGAACTTCACCATTCCCAACGTGAACTGCGCCGCCTCGACGACCGGCACCAGCGGGTATACGACGGAGGCGAACTGGGTCGGGCTTGACGGGTTCAACAACCAGACAGTCGAGCAGACCGGCTCAGCCTCGATCTGCGAGGGCCCGACCCTGGCCGAGCAGTACGTGTGGATCGAGATCTACCCGAAGGCACCGATCGCGTACTCCGGCACGTCGCCGGGCGACGGGGTGAACGTGAGCGTGACCTATAACTCGTCGACGCACAAGTACCGCATCAGCCTCAGGGACCTGACCAGCGGCGGGTTCGTCAATGTCGTGGAGCCGTGCGGCGCGAAGAAGTGCGCCAACGCCAGTGCGGAGGCGGTGGTGGAGGCCGCGAACGGCGGGCCTGGCGACGGCTACAACCTCGCCGACTTCGGCCAGACCTCGTTCACCGGCGTGCACGTGGTGAGCAGCAACGGGCACGCGGGCTCGCTATCGCCGAGCAAGTTCTGGCGCACCGTCAAGATCCTCACCAAGTACGAGGGCAGCCTGATGGCCAGTCCCAGCCCGCTGGCCGGCGGCACCGCCTTCTACGAGACCTTCCACAACTCGGCCTGAGCCGGCCAGGCGCCAGGGGACGCGGCAGTCAGCGGTCGTAGAAGCCGAGCCGGCGCAGCTGGCGCGGATCGCGCTGCCAGTCCTTGGCGATCTTGATGCGCAGGTCGAGGTACACCCGGCTGCCGAGCAGTGCCTCGATCTGCGCCCTGGCCGTTGAGCCGACTTCTTTGAGCCTGGCGCCGTGGGCGCCGATCACGATGGCCTTCTGGCTCGGCCGCTCGACGTACATCACCGCGTGCACGTCGATCAGGTCGTCCCGGCCTGGTCGCGGGCCCATCTCCTCGACCACCACGGCGATCGAGTGCGGCAATTCGTCCCTGACGCCCTCGAGGATCGCTTCCCTGATCAGCTCGGCCGCGAGCTGCTGCTCTGGCTCGTCGGTCAGCTCGCCCTCCGGGTACAGCGGCCGGCCAGCAGGCAGGTGCGACACCAGCACGTCGGCGAGCACGTCAAGCTGGTACCCGGTGATCGCCGATACCGGCACCACGTCGGCCCAGTCGCCGAGCTTGCCGACGGCTGCGAGCTGGCTGGCGATCTGCGCCCGGCTGGCCTGGTCGGTCTTGGTCACGATCGCGACCACCGGGGTCTTGCCGGACAGGCTGGCCAGCTCACCGGCCAGGTACTGGTCCCCAGGGCCGATCCGCTCGGCAGCGGGCAGGCAGAAGCCGATCACGTCGACCTCCGTCAGGGTTGACCTGACGAGGCTGTCAAGCCGCTCGCCGAGCAGGGTCCTCGGCCGGTGCAGGCCAGGAGTATCGACGATGATCAGCTGCGCGTCTGGCCGGTGCACGATGCCCCTGATCGCGCGCCTGGTGGTCTGCGGGCGGCTGCTGGTAATCGCGATCTTCGCGCCGACCAGCGCGTTCATCAGCGTGGACTTGCCCACGTTCGGCCGTCCGGCGAAGCAGGCGAAGCCTGACCTGAAGGCCGGCCCGTCAGCTGCCGGCACCGCCCGCGCCTGCTGAGACCTCACCTGGCAATTGTCCACTATCGGCGGCTGCCGGTCCGGCCGCGCGGCGGCGCACGGTGAGGATGGCCAGCGCGCTGCCGATCAGCACCAGCCCGGCCACCGCCTGCCCGGTCAGCCGCTCGCCGAGCACCACCAGGCCGAGCAGGGCGGCGACGGCCGGCTCTGCCAGGCCGAGGGTGACCGCGACCGGCACCGGCACCGACCTGAGGCCGACGCCGTACAGCAGGTAGGCGAGCACCGTGGTCAGCACGCCCAGGTAGCCGACGACCGCGAGGCCGCGGCCGGAGATCAGCCAGCCGGGCGAGGTGGCGGCCAGCACCGGTGCCAGCAGCACCGCGGCCCCGCCGAACAGCAGGCCCATCACCGAGGTCGGCGAGCCGCCGCCGGAGATCAGCCTGGCGGCCGCGACCGCATAGCAGGCGTAGCTCAGCCCGGCCAGCAGCGCCAGGCCGATGCCGGGCAGGTTCACCCCGGCCGACTGGCCGCCGCTGATCAGCACGGCGCAGCCTGCCACCGCGGCGCCGGTCGCGATCAGCCAGCGCCGGCCTGGCGGCGGCCCGCCGGTCAGCCTGGCGATCACGCCGGCCAGCACGGGCGCGCTGCCGATCGCCACGATCGTGCCGATCGCGACGCCGGTCTCGCGCACCGCCGCGAAGAAGCACACCTGGTACCCGGCCACCGCGACCATCGCGAGCAGCACGGCCAGCAGTACCGCCAGGCGCTGGCGGCCGGCCGCGACCACCCCGGTGCGGACCGCCAGGCTGCCGCGGCCGGCCGCGACCACCCCAGTGCGGACCGCCAGGCGCCCGCGCAGCAGGCCGAGCACCTCGGCCCTGCCTGCCCGGTTCCTGACCGCCAGCAGGAGCAGCAGGCCGCCGCCGAGCACGATCCTGGCCGCGCCGATCGACACCGGGCTGGCCGCCTTCGGCGCGAAGTGCGCCACGGTCCCTGTGCTCCCCCAGGCCGCAGCGCCCAGCAAGATCGCGACCATGCCGGAGCCGACCCTGGCCGCGCCAGGCTTGGCGCCGACCCTGGCCGCGCCAGGGCTGGCCTGCGACGCACCTGCCACCCGGCCAAGTGTGCCACCGAGCCGCCCAGATGATCTTGAAGCTGCACGTGGGGAGGATTACCCACACCCCGCTGTAGGTGATCCTCCCCATGTGGCCGGTCAAGATCATCTGGGCCGCGAACCCCTGCCCAAGCGGGAAAATCGCCCGCTGCCGCCAGCCGAGCCGAAGGTGATTAGCGGTGATTACCTGAATGAGGGGATTGCGATTGATAGCTCTTACTTCGGAACATCAAGGTTCACTTGGTTCACGGGCTCGGCTATAGCCGTCTGACCTGCGGAAACGCTGATCGATACCGTATCGAGACTCAGCAGATACGGCCTTGGTCAGTTATAGCTGTCAACCGAGCCATGTATCTGGACGTCTCCCCTATGCCAGATGCCTCTTGGAAAAGCGGGTACGAGCGCGCGCCGGATATGGCCGCGGGCTCAGGGGGGAGCGGTTGCGGGTGGCAGATCCCATGACTCTGCGTGAGCAGCTGCCAGCTAGTCAGGTAGCGCGCCAGACTGCTCGCAGTCTCACGGCATGGACCGGTTCCTACCTCCGCCGGGTGGTCGGCATCGACGCGTGTTGCGCGCTGGCCGCAGGCATGCTGGCATTCGAGGTCAGGTTCGGCGATCACAGCTACGCCGACGCCGCCTACTTCTGGCTCGCCCTGGCCATGCCGGTCCTCTGGATCGGCGCGCTCGCCCTGGCCGGGGCGTACGACACCAGGTTCATCGGCGTGGGATCGGACGAGTTCCGCCGGGTGGTGAACGCCGGCGTGTGCCTGACCGCCGCCGTCGCGATCGTCTCGTACGCCGCCAAGGTGGACGTGGCCCGCGGTTATGTCGTCCTTGCGCTGCCGAGCCTGACGGTCTTTGACCCGGTCACCAGGTACTGCCTGCGGAAGCGGCTGCACTGGCTGCGGTCCCGCGGCGAGTGCATGCGCCGGATGGTGGTGGTCGGCCACCCTGACGTGATCGGCGACCTGGCCGCGGTGCTCAAGCGGGACGCCTACCACGGCCTTGCCGTCGTCGGGGCCTGCGTGCTCGGCCCAGACCGGCCGCCGCTGATCGGCGATATCCCGGTCACCGGCGGCCTCGGCAACGTCCTTGACGTGGTACGCAACACCAGCGCCGACATCGTGGCCGTGCTCGCCTGCCCGGAGATGAGCGGCGCCAGGCTGCGCGACCTGGCCTGGGCGCTGGAGAAGACCGGCACCGACCTGTGTGTCGCGCCCGCGCTGCTTGACGTGGCCGGCCCGCGCACCACGATCAGGCCGACCGCTGGCCTGCCGCTGCTGCATATGGACCACCCGGAGTTCACCGGGCTGCGCTGGCTGATCAAGTCGGCGTTCGACCGGACCGCAGCGGTGATCGGCCTGCTGCTGCTGTCGCCGCTGCTGATCACGATCGCGATCGTGATCAGGCTCAGCGACGGCGGTCCGGCGCTGTTCAGGCAGACCAGGGTCGGCAAGGACGGTCATCCGTTCACCGTCTACAAGTTCCGCACCATGATCGTGAACGCCGAGCAGCGCAAGGCCGAGCTCGAGACGCAGAACGACGGCAACGGCCCGCTGTTCAAGATGCGCGCCGACCCCAGGATCACCAGGGTCGGCGCCCGGCTGCGGCGGCACTCGCTTGACGAGCTCCCGCAGCTCATCAACGTGCTGGTCGGCAACATGTCGCTGGTCGGCCCCCGGCCCGCGCTGCCGGACGAGGCCACCAGGTACGGCGACCACGTCAGGCGGCGGCTCGCGGTCAAGCCGGGGATCACCGGCCTGTGGCAGGTCAACGGCCGCAGCGACCTGTCCTGGGACGAGGCCGTCCGGCTCGATGTCAGGTACGTCGAGAACTGGTCGTTCGTCCTCGATCTGCAGATCTTGTGGAAGACCTGGGCGGCCGTTCTACACGGAACCGGGGCGTACTGACCAGTACATCTCATAATGTAGTAATCAACTACAAAGCATGAAGAAGAGGGGTGATGGCGTGAATCGGCGGGTCGCTACCGGCCGCATTGCTGCGGACAGCCTGCTCACGCTGCCGACGTCGGCCACCGACGTCGCTGCCGCGCTGCCGGAGCAGGACGAGAGCGGCCTGGCCGCCGCAGATCTCCTGTACCGCGCAGCGGCCGGCGACCGGTGGGCGTGGGAGCGCCTGGTGGAGAAGTACGGCCGGCTGATCTGGGCGATGACCCATGACTTCAAGCTCGCCGAAAGCGATGCGGCAGACGTCGTGCAGGCCACCTGGCTCCGCCTGCTCGAGCACATCGACAGGATCGAGCACCCGGACCGGATCGGCTCCTGGCTGGCCACCACCGCCAGGCACGAGTGCCTGCGGCACGTGGCAGCGCGCAAGCGGGTGGTGCTGCTCAACGACGACGACGCGGCATTCAGCTACTCGGCCGTGCACCAGCCGGAGATCGACGAGCGGCTGCTCGCCGACGAGCGCGCGGAGGAAGTCCGCGCCGCGATGTCCAGCCTGCCGTCACGCCATCAGCAGCTACTCGGGCTGCTGATGGCCGATCCGCCAGCCTCGTATGCGGAGATCTCAGACCAGCTCGGGGTCCCGGTCGGCAGCATCGGGCCGACCCGCGGCCGGTGCCTTGAGCAGCTACGCGTGCTGCTGCAGGCGTGCTGACCCGCCCGTAGCGAGGTGGCCGAGATCATCAGCGATTACCCACCGTCCACCCGCTGCTTCGACGGCGGGGAACGCCCGCCGCACCTCCGTGATCAGGTCCGCCACGAACAGCAGCACCGCGGCGGGCCGCTCGCTTTCCAGGCTGGTCGGGCTGACCACGGGGATGTCGGTGCCCGGCATCCGCAGGCCCTGCTTGGCCGGCGAGGCATCGGCGACGGCAGGCAGCAGGCCGCGGCCGATCTCCGCCCGGCGCAGCAGCGCGACGGCGCGGGACGCGGCGCCGTAGCCGAGCACCTGCCGTCCGGCCGCGCGCTCGCCCGCCAGCCAGCTGCGCAGCCCGGCTGCCTTGGCCAGCGCGTCGTCTTGCAGGCCGCGCAGCACGGCAGGATCGCGGACCCCGGCCGCCGCATCGGCGTCGAGCAGCGCCCGCACGACGCGGTCCGGCTCGCCGCTGCGGCTTGCCGCCAGCAGCACGGTCCCGCCGTACAGGTCGAACTGCCAGGCGGTGCGCGCGCGCAGGCCGGCCGCGGCCAGCATGCCGGCCAGCGCAGTGCTGGAGTAGTAGGCGTAGTGCCCGTGCCTGAGCGCGTTCCACTGGCCGAGCCTGACGATGGTGTCAAGCGCGTGGTACTGCAGCAGCAGCACGCCGCCGTCGGCGAGCCGGCCGGCCCGCTCGGCCAGCGCGGCCGCCTGGTCGGCGGCGTGCATCAGGCCGAAGCAGTCCACCACCAGGTCGGCCTGGCCGGGTCCGCTGACGACCCGCTGCCCGC
>JASHQL010000036.1 GCA_030039155.1 Streptosporangiaceae bacterium
GCCGACCGGCACGTGGAGATCCCCGAGCAGGTCGTGCAGGTCGGCGACGAGATCTTCGTCAAGATCATCGACATCGACCTGGACCGGCGCCGGATCAGCCTGTCGCTCAAGCAGGCGAACGAGGGCGCGACCGGCGAGGTCAGCTCCGAGGACTTCGACCCGACGCTGTACGGCATGCCAGCCGCCTACGACGAGCAGGGCAACTACCTGTACCCGGAGGGCTTCGACTCCGAGTCCGGTGAGTGGCTCGAGGGCTACGACACCCAGCGCGAGGAGTGGGAGCGGCAGTACGCCGAGGCGCGGGCCAGGTACGAGGCGCACCAGCAGCAGGTCGCAGAGGCGCGCAGCCAGGCCAGCACGGGCGGCGGCGAATCGGACGAGGACGAGGACCACGGCGGCCAGCACAGCTCGAGCAGCGAGGCCACGCCGGCGTCCGGCACCCTGGCCTCGGACGAGGCGCTCGCCGCGCTGCGGGACAAGCTCTCCGGCGGGCAGAACTGACGGCCTGACCGGCTGACGCCGGCGGGCGAGCGGGCGACCGGCCCGGCTGGGCTGGCAGGAGCTGGCGGCGGTGCTGCGAGTCGGGCTCACCGGCGGGATCGGGTCGGGGAAGAGCGAGGTCACCAGGCGCCTCGCCGAGCACGGCGCGGTGATCATCGACGCCGACCTGATCGCCAGGGACGTGGTGCAGCCGGGCACGTCAGGGCTTGCCCAGGTAGCTGAGACGTTCGGGCCTGGCGTGCTGCGGCCGGACGGCTCGCTCGACCGGGACAAGCTCGGCGAGCTGGTGTTCGCCGATGCCGAGCTGCGCGGCAAGCTGAACGCGATCGTGCACCCGCTGGTCGGCGCGCGGATGGCCGAGCTCGAGCGGCAGGCCGGCCCGGCGGCGATCACGGTGCACGCGGTGCCGCTGCTTGCCGAGAACCAGCTGGCCGGCGGCTACGACCTGGTGGTGGTCGTCGACGTGCCGCAGTGGCTGCAGGTCGAGCGGCTGGTGCGGCACCGCGGCATGAGCCGGGAGCAGGCAAGGGCACGGATAGCGGCGCAGGCAAGCAGGGAGCAGCGGCTGGCCATCGCCACCATCGTGCTGGACAACTCGGGGTCGCTGGCCGAGCTTGACCGGCAGGTCGGGGAGCTGTGGACCGAGCTGCGGCGGCGGGCCGCGCTGCTGGACGCCTAGCTTGCCGTGATCATCCTCGCGGTACCCGCCACAGATAGATCGCGCCCTTGCTGTCGCCGGCCGCCAGGACGTTCCCGCCGTGGTTGAAGGCAACCGACCAGACGTGCCTGACGCCGCGGCCAGTCAACGTCGTGGCGAGCTGGTACGAGCTGGTGTTCCACAGGTATACCGAGCCGTTGGCGTCACCGACGGCCAGGGTCTTGCCGTTGGGGCTGAACGCGACCGCGTCGGCACCCGCGGTGTGCGGGTCGCTCAGGGTGGCTATCAGCCGGTGCGTGCGGGCGTTCCAGATGTAGATCGACTGGTTGAAGTCGGCGACGGCCACAGTCGCGCCGCCGGGACTGAACGCTAGCGAGTCGATGCCCTGGGTCTGCGGGTCACGCAAGATGGCCAGCAAGTGGTGCGTGCGGGCATTCCACAGATACGCCGCGCCGTAGTCGCCGGCGGCCAGCATGGTGCCGTTACCGCTGAACGCAAGCGACAACACGGTGTAGCCGTGTTGGTCGTGCAGGGTGGCCAGCAGCTTGTGGGTACTGGCGTTCCACAGGTACGCAGCGCCGTTGACGTCGCCGGTGGCCAGGGTGGTGCCGTCGGGGCTGAACGCCACCGAGGCGACGCCACTGCCGTTCGGGTCATGCAGGGTGGCCAGCAAGCGGTCGGTGCGTGCGTTCCACAGGTACGTCGGACCGTCAAGATCGGCGGTGGCCAGGGTGCTGCCGTCGGGGCTGAACGCTACCGCCTCGGTGTGGGCCCCGGCCAGGACGGTGATCATGCGGCGGGTGCGCAGATCCCACAAGCGGGCCGCTGAGGGGTCGCCGCAGGTTGCCAGGATCGTCGCGCTGGGATTGAAGGCAGCGACACTGACTCCAGTCCGGCCATGCAGGATGGCAATCGGCGAGGTGGTGGTCGCAGCTGATCCGCAGCCGGCGGCCGCCAGCGCCATTGCGGCTGCAGCCGCAGCGGTCATGACGTGGCTGAGCTTGCACAGCGTGTTCGACATGAGCGCCTCCGCACCGACACCGGTTCATCACTCGCCCAGTAGTCGAGTTCACGCTAAGAGCCGTCGCTGTGCTGCCGATGTGATGCCGGTGTCAGCCCAGCTCACCGGTGGTGTCGGCGTCGTACCGGCAGCTCGCGGAGCGTGTCGCCGAGCACGCCGCCGAGACAGCCTGCTCGGCTAGCCCGAGATGAAATCGCAGCCGCACCGCGTTGGCCGCGGCGCCCGGCGTCACCGAGCCGGCCCGCGTTGTCACCCCTGCCCTTTAGATTGGAAACGTGAAGCAGTACCAGACATCTCAGCTTGCCCGGCTGGCGGCGTCATGCGGCCGGTGATGGACCTGCAGCGGCGGGTCGCGCCGTTCGAGGTAATCACCGAGATGGTGCCTGCCGGCGACCAGCCGGCCGCGATCGCGGAGATGCAGCGGCGGATCGCGTCGGGGGAGAAGGACACGGTCCTGCTCGGCGCCACCGGCACCGGGAAGACCGCGACGGTCGCCTGGCTCGCCGAGAGGCTGCAGCGCCCGGCGCTGGTGATGCTGCCGAACAAGACCCTCGCCGCGCAGTTCGCGAACGAGTTGCGGGAGATGCTGCCGCACAACGCGGTGGAGTATTTCGTCTCTTACTACGACTACTACCAGCCTGAGGCCTACGTACCGCAGACCGACACCTACATCGAGAAGGACTCCTCGATCAACGACGAGGTGGACAGGCTCAGGCACTCGGCCACGAACTCACTGCTGACCAGGCGGGACACGATCGTGGTGGCGTCGGTGTCGTGCATCTACGGCCTTGGCACGCCGCAGGAGTACGTGGACCGGATGCTGAAGCTGCGGGTCGGCGGCAGCTACGACCGGGACAAGCTGCTGCGCAAGCTCGTCGGCATGCAGTACACCCGCAACGACATGTCGTTCACCCGCGGCACGTTCCGGGTACGCGGCGACACCATCGAGGTGATCCCGCAGTACGAGGAGCTTGCGGTCAGGATCGAGATGTTCGGCGACGAGATCGAGCGGCTGATGACGCTGCACCCGCTGACCGGCGAGGTGATGAGCGAGGACGACGAGCTGTATATCTTCCCCGCCTCGCATTACGTGGCAGGCCCGGAGCGGATGGAGCGGGCGATCCGCGGCATCGAGGCCGAGCTCGAGGAGCGGCTGGCCGAGCTCGAGCGGCTCGGCAAGCTGCTCGAGGCGCAGCGGCTGCGGATGCGGACCAGCTACGACATCGAGATGATGCGGCAGGTCGGCAGCTGTTCCGGCATCGAGAACTACTCGCGGCACATCGACGGCCGCGACCCCGGCAGCCCGCCGAATACGCTGCTTGACTTCTTCCCGGAGGACTTCCTGCTGGTCATCGACGAGTCGCACGCCACCGTGCCGCAGATCGGCGCCATGTACGAGGGCGACGTGTCGCGCAAGCGGGTGCTGGTCGACCACGGGTTCCGGCTGCCGAGCGCGATCGACAACCGGCCGCTCACCTGGGAGGAATTCGGCGACCGGATCGGCCAGACGCTGTACCTGTCGGCCACCCCAGGGCCGTATGAGCTGAAGCGGACCGCGGGCGAGGTGGTCGAGCAGGTGATCAGGCCGACCGGGCTGGTCGACCCGCAGGTGATCATCAAGCCGACCAAGGGCCAGATCGACGACCTGATCGGCGAGATCAGGGACCGGGCGGACAAGTCCGAGCGTGTGCTGGTCACCACGCTGACCAAGAAGATGGCCGAGGACCTGACCGACTACCTGCTCGAGCTGGGCATCAGGGCGAGGTACCTGCACAGCGAGGTGGACACGCTGCGCCGGGTCGAGCTGCTCAGGGAGCTGCGGCTCGGCGAGTGTGACGTGCTGGTCGGGATCAACCTGCTCAGGGAGGGCCTCGACCTGCCCGAGGTGTCGCTGGTCTCGATCCTGGACGCGGACAAGGAAGGCTTCCTGCGGTCAGGCACGTCGCTGATCCAGACCATCGGCCGGGCCGCGCGGAACGTGTCCGGCCAGGTGCACATGTACGCCGACAAGGTGACGCCGTCCATGCAGCGGGCCATCGACGAGACCAACCGGCGCAGGGACCGGCAGATCGCCTACAACCAGGAACACGGGGTCGACCCGCAGCCGCTGCGCAAGCGGATTGCCGACATCCTTGACCAGCTCGCCCGCGAGGACGCCGACACC
>JASHQL010000319.1 GCA_030039155.1 Streptosporangiaceae bacterium
CCGGCCGGCTCGGCCGCCGCGGCTGCGATCGGCGCGGCCACCGCGCCCGGCGCGGGCAGGCAGGCGATCATGCCGGCGATGATGGACTGCCCAGCGGCGATCACCGCCGAGGAGTCCAGGTGCAGCCGCAGCTGGTCGGTGGCCGCCAGGGCCGGCACGATCACCTGCAGTCGCTCGAGCGGCAGCGTGCCGGCCGGCAGCGCCGCCTGCGCTGCCGAGCCGACCGCGACCGCGGCCGGCGTGGCCTGCCAGCCGCTTGCTGCCAGCGGCCCGGTCAGCGAGCCGGTCCACAGCAGCGCCGCGACCTCCTCAAGGCTCCGTTCCCTGGCCAGCGCGATGGCATCGCGGCCGCGGTAGCGCAGCTGGTCGCCGGTGATCTCGGTGAGCTCGGACTCGATCACCAGCTCCGCCGGGCCGCCGCTGGTCCGGCGCGGCCTGCCCTTGCGGGCAAGCTCCTCGACCTCGTCGGCGTCGAACAGGCTGGCCCGGCCGTCGGCGTCCCTGCGCCTGGCAAGCACGCCGCGGCTCACGTACGCATACAGGCTCGACGGCTTGATGCCAAGCCGTTCCGCGGCCTCGGCCGCGCCGATCCAGTCGGTCACCTGTGGCTCCCGCGCACCGCCGGGTAGATACTGCAGCGGCGCCTCGTTCGTAGTGAGTATCACCACGAGAGGTTGATTTTAATCAACATTGACTCTGCGCGTAGTCTCATGCGCAATAGAGGCGTGGCAGGTCGAGCCCGACCAGCCACGCAGGCTTTCGTTCCCCTACGTATGCGAATCAGGAGCCGGCAATGACTGAGACCGCGACGCAGGACGCCGCGACCTTTACCACCACGACGGGCGAGGCACTCTCGCTGCCGATGGTTGGCGTCACCGAGGGGGCCCCGGGCGCGGACGTGACCAAGCTGCTCAGCTCCGCGGATGTGGTGACCTATGACCCCGGCTTCCGGAACACCGGGTCCTGTAAGTCCGAGATCACCTACATCGACGGCGATGCCGGCATCCTGCGCTACCGTGGCTACCCGATCGACCAGCTTGCCGGGCGCTCCAGCTTCCTTGAGGTCGCCTACCTGCTGATCAACGGCGAGCTGCCGACCGCCGCCGAGCTCGACGCGTTCGATCAGCGGCTGCGCAGGCACACCCTGCTGCACGAGGACCTCAAGCGGTTCTTCGACGGATTCCCGCGGGACGCGCACCCGATGCCGGTGCTCTCCTCCGCGGTATCCGCGCTGTCCACCTTCTACCAGGACTCGCTGGATCCGCTCGACCCCGAGGACGTCGAGCTGTCGGTCATCAGGCTGATGGCCAAGCTCCCGACGATCGCGGCGTATGCGTACAAGAAGTCGGTCGGCCAGCCGTTCATGTACCCGGACAATTCGCACGGCCTGGTGGACAACTTCCTGGCCATGACCTTCGGCCTGCCCACCGAGCCGTACCAGGCAGACCCGGCCGTGGTCCGGGCGCTCGACCTGCTGTTCATCCTGCACGCCGATCACGAGCAGAACTGCTCGACCTCCACCGTGCGGCTGGTCGGCTCCGCGCACGCGAACCTGTTCGCCTCGATCTCGGCCGGCATCGGCGCGCTGTCCGGCCCGCTGCACGGCGGCGCGAACTCCGAGGTCATGACCATGCTGCAGGGCATCAAGAACAACGGCAGCAACGTCTCGGCCTTTGTCGAGCAGGTGAAGGCGAAGAAGAACGGCGTCAAGCTGATGGGCTTCGGGCACGCGGTGTACCGCAACTACGACCCGCGGGCGGCCATCGTGAAGAAGGCAGCCGACGAGATCCTGGGCGCGGCCGGCCGCCGGGACGAACTGCTCGACCTGGCGATCGAGCTGGAGAGCGTCGCGCTGTCCGACGACTACTTCATCAGCCGCAAGCTGTACCCGAACGTGGACTTCTACACCGGGCTGCTGTACCGGGCGATGGGATTCCCGACCAACATGTTCACTGTGCTGTTCGCGATCGGCCGGCTGCCGGGCTGGATCGCCCAGTGGCAGGAGATGATCAAGGACCCGGTCACCAAGATCGGGCGGCCGCGGCAGCTGTACACCGGGCCGGCCGAGCGCGCCTACCTGCCGATCGAGGCCCGCGGCTAGCCGGGCGCTAGCTGCCGATCTGCTTGCGCTGCCTGACTCGCCTGAGCCGCTGCCGCTGGGACGGGCTGAGCATGGCGTACGCGATGGCCGGGATGGCGATCGCGGCCGCGATCACGCCGATGGCAAGCCACGGGTTGATGATGAAGAGGATCAGCCCGATTACGACACCTGCGATACCCCACTTCACGTGCGGCGTCATGACGGACTCCCTCCACTCCGGGCCTGGTCCCCGGCCTCGCTGCTCTAGCACACTTGATCACATTGCCGCTCGTTCCGCCAAACGGAGCAGCGAGCCGCTAGGTTCCTGAGCGCAGAGCCGATGGTAGATGATTGGCGGAGACCCCCCGTGGAGGCCCGGATGGCGTTGTCATTGCCGATCGACGACGAGGCAAACGAGCTGCTGTCCCGCAGCCCGTTCGCGCTGCTGCTGGCCATGATGCTGGACCAGCAGGTGCCGCTGGAGAAGGCGTTCAGCTCGCCGTACGAGCTGGCCGTCCGGCTCGGCCACGAGCCCACGGCGGCCGAGATCGCCGACTTCGATCCGGCCGCGCTTGCCGCCATCTTCGCCGAGCGGCCGGCCCTGCACCGGTTCCCCAAGGCCATGGCGGCCAGGGCGCAGGAGCTGGCCAGGACGCTCGTCGACAGCTACGACGGGGACGCGGAAAGGGTCTGGTCGGACGCCGCCACCGGCGCCGAACTGGCGGCGCGGCTGGGCAAGCTGCCTGGCTTCGGCGGCTACAAGGCGCAGATCACCACCGCGCTGCTCGGCAAGCAGTTCGGCGTGCGGCCGCCCGGCTGGCGCGAGGCGGCTGGGCATTTCGGCCACGAGGGGTCGCACTACTCGGTCGCCGACATCGTGGATGGCCAGTCGCTGGCCAGCGTCCGCGCGTACAAGAAGGAGCAGAAGGCAGCCGCGAAGGCCGGCCAGCGGCACTAGCCGCGGTATCGTCTGCCGTCATGTCGGATACCAAGCCGCCGGCCGCCAGCGCACTGCCGCGGGAGGCGACCGCGCGGGTGCACGTGCTGCAGGCCGGGTACGCCCGCGAGGTCGGCGCCGAGGAGCACGTGGGCAGCTCGATCACGCTGATCATCGACGGCGACGCCGCCATCGTGGTCGACCCAGGGCTGACCGCCTCCCGGCGGGACCTGATTGGCTCACTTGCCGGGCACGGGGTGGCCGCCGACGCGGTGACCGACGTGGTGTTCAGCCACCACCATCCCGATCACACCGTCAACGCGGCGCTGTTCCCGGCCGCCAGGATCCATGATCACTGGGCCATCTACGACGGTGACATCTGGTTCAGCCGGCCGGCCGAGGGCGCGGAGCTGAGCCCGTCGGTGCGGCTGATCGCCACGCCCGGGCACACGGCCGAGGACATCACCACGCTGGCGGGCACGCCGGACGGCGTGTACGCGTGCACGCACGCCTGGTGGGCGGCCGACGGGCCGGCCGACGACCCGTTCGCGCCGGACGCCGCGCAGCTTGCCGCCAGCAGGGCCCGCATTCTCGGGCTCGCCGCGGTGATCATCCCCGGGCACGGCCAGGCGTTCGTGCCGGACGCCGGCACGCCTCGCTGAGCCTGCGCAGGCAGCCCGCGCCGCAGCTTGCCGGTTACGAAGCTTATGGCGCTGTTTCCTGTAGTACATGCGCTGTCACATTGTTATGAACGTGCATGAAGTGAAATATCAGCCGACAATTCCGCCGCCACGGCACCGCCGGACCCGAGGGGATTGTCCGGCAGGCTTTGCTCTGCCACCCTTTTGATCAGCCTGGTCTGGGCAAGCGGAGGGGGACATCCAGATGAGCAGAAGACTGCTCGCATTCAGCATGGCGGCGGCCCTTGGCGTTGGCACGGCGCTGGTGGCCGCGGTGCCGTCGGGAGCACAGTCGCAGGCTCGGCCGGCCAGCGCGCAACTGCGGTCGGCGACGCCGCCGCCGGTGCCGCAGACTGCCGTCCGGGTCGGCGCGCTGGCGGCCGGCACCAAGCTGCGCCTTGACGTAGTGCTGAAGGTCAGGAACCAGGCGGCGCTCAACGCGTACCTGGCCGGCCTGTCGAACGCGAAGTCGCCGTTCTATCACCAGTTCCTGGCGCGCGGTCAGTTCGGCAGCGTGTTCGGGCCGACCCGCGCGACCGTCTCCGCGGTCCGCAGCGCGCTGCGTCAGCAGGGCCTGTCACTCGGCGCCACCAGCGCGAACCGCATCATCATCCCGGTCAGCACCACGGCGGCCGTGGCCCAGCGCGCGTTCGGCGTCTCGATGTCCCGGTACCGGCTGGCCAGCGGCCGGGTCGCGTACAGCTACACCGGCACGCCCAGGCTCGCGGCCTCGGTGCAGCCGTACGTCACCGGCGTGATCGGGCTGAGCAGCCTGTACCAGGACCAGCGGATGGTCGTCTTCCCGCCGGCGCACGCCGCCAAGCGGCACGCCGCGATGGGCCGGCGCGTGCTAGCGCCGGACGCATCGGGCCCGAAGCCGTGCTCGGCCGCGAAGTCGACGGGCTCGAACCAGGACGGCTTCACGGCCAACCAGCTGGCGGGCTACTACCTGATGTCGGACATGTACAAGCTCGGTGACCTCGGCAGTGGCGTGCACGTCGCGATCTTCGAGCTCGAGCCCAACTTGAAGAGCGACATCAGCACCTACGAGAGCTGCTACGGCGTGCACACCTCGGTCGGCTACACCAAGGTTGACGGCGGCTCGGGCAGCGGCGCGGGCAGCGGCGAGGCCGCGCTCGACATCGAGGACGTGCTCGGCCTCGCGCCCGACTCGTCGATCAACGTCTACCAGGGTCCCAACAGCAACACCGGCGTCCTGGACACCTACGACGCGATCGTGAACGCCGACACCGACCAGGTCGTCACCACCTCCTGGGGCGAGTGCGAGCTGGTCGCCGGCGCGACCATGATGAGCTCGGAGCAGGAGATCTTCGCGCAGGCCGCGACGCAGGGCCAGACCGTGTTCGCGGCGGCCGGCGACACCGGCTCGACCGGCTGCCTGCGCTCTGGCGTCGACGACTCTGACGTGTCTGCGGGCGACCCGGCCAGCCAGCCGGACGTGGTCGGCGTCGGCGGCACCACGATCACCAACTCGGGCGAGGTCGTCTGGAACGAGTCGGGCGACGAGCTTGGCGCCGGCGGCGGCGCGGTGAGCGGCTACTGGTGCATGCCGTCCTACCAGTACCAGACGAAGATCACCGGCCTGATCAGCAGCCTGTCGCAGACCAACTCGGGCTGTACCAACAACGCGGGCGACGCAGTCAGGCAGGAGCCTGACGTCACGGCCGACGCCGACCCGCTCGGCGGCTACGTCGTGTACTACGACGGGACCTGGCAGGTCATCGGCGGCACCAGCGCGGCGGCGCCGCTGTGGGCCGCGGTGGCCGCGCTGATCGACGCCTCGCCGTTCTGCAAGGACTACGGCTCAGGCGACGCCGGCGTGCGGCCCGCCGGGCTGTACGACGCGGTGGCCGTCAACAACGGCTACGTCTACACCGACGGCGAGGTGCTGACCGACATCACCAGCGGGAACAACGACTACCTGCCGTCCGGCTACTCCGGCGGGCTGTACCCGGCCACGGCCGGCTATGACATGGCCAGCGGCCTCGGCTCGCCGCTGCTGGCCGGGATCGACGGCAACTCGATCAGCAACTTCTACCCGGGGCTGGCGGCGATGATGTGCCGCACCTACGACAAGAAGCTGAAGACGACGACGATCACCAAGATCTCGCCGGCGTCCGGGCCGACCAAGGGCGGCACGAAGGTGACCATTGACGGATCGGGATTCCTGCCGATCGCCGGCGCCGACATGGCGGTCATCGGCGGCAAGCTGTACGCGGTGTCCTGCTCGAGCAGCACCAAGTGCACGCTGAAGATGCCGAAGCACGGCGCTGGCACCGTGCAGATCCAGGTCTCCGCCGAGGACTTCACGCTGAGCGCGAAGACCAGCCACGACAAGTTCAAGTACCGCAGCTAGCGGTTCGGCTGGCGGCGGCCGGCCGGATCGGTCAGGGCACCTCGCCTCGACCGGGACGGCCGGCCGCCGCGGCTGGCTTGGCGTCAGGCGAGGTCGCCCTTGATCGAGAAGGCCGACAGCCGCCAGGAACTCACCAGCAGCAGCCCGACGGTCGCCACGATGGCCAGCCCGAGCGCGGTGCCGAGCGTCAGGTGCGCGTTCAGTGCCGAGTTGTGAATGATGGAGTTCGCGACGCCGACCGAGTACTGGCCGGCCGACAGGAACCTCACCCCTGGCACCAGGTTCGCCAGCAGGCCCTCCCACACCAGCAGGTAGAGCAGGCCGACCGGCACCGCGCGCCTGGTGACGATCGACAGCATCACGAAGAACGCGTTGTAGGTCACGCAGCCGACCGCGGCGCCCGCCAGCAGCCCGTACGCCAGCTTGCTGCTGAATCCGCTGGCGATGCTGGCAGCCAGGTACTCGGGTATCGCGGCGAACACGAAGGTCAGCCCGACCGCGACCAGGTACTTGCTGAGCACCACGCTCACCCTGCTGACCGGCGTGGCAAGCAGGTGCAAGATGCTCGAGTCGTCGATCTCGGCGCCGAGCACGCTCACCCCGATGATCAGCGAGGTCAGCGGGAGCACCACGCTGAAGCCGAAGTCGCCGAGGAACTCCGCACGCCAGACCGGGCTGTGCGCGGTCGCGGTCAGCACCGCGGACAGCGCGATCATGATGACCGCGGGCAGCGCGAACAGCAGCGCGCGGCGGCGGCCGATCGTGGCCCGGAAGGTCAGCCGAAGCACGACGCCGTTCACGAGTGCCGGCATTCTGCTCACCGCTCCCTGCGGGTGTTGGCTGGCCATCTCAGGACGCCAGCAGGTAGGAGAAGACGCTTTCCAGCGACTCGTCTTCCGGCAGCAGTTCCTTGAGCCTGATGCCGTGATCTCTGGTCAGCGCGGCGATCTCGCGGGTGAAGGTGCCGTAGTCCGACGCGCGGACCTGCAGCCCGCTGCCGGTCAGCTCGACGCCGCTGACCGCTGGCCTGCCGATCAGCGCCGAGCCGAGCGCCCGGTCGTCGGAGGACCTGATCACGAAGACGTGCGGCCTGCTGGTCATCAGCCGCCTGATCGCGCGGAAGTCGCCGGACGCGGCCAGCCTGCCGCCGACGATCACCTGGATGGTGCCGGACAGCCGCTCCACCTCTTCCAGGATGTGCGAGCTGAACAGGATCACCCTGCCCTGCTGGCCTTCGGCATGCAGCAGGTCCATCATGTGCAGCCGCTGCCGTGGGTCCATCCCGCTGAACGGCTCGTCAAGCAGCAGCACCTCTGGGTCGTGCACCAGCGCGGCGGCCACCTTGATCCGCTGCCGCATGCCCTTGGAGTAGGTGGCGATCCGCCGGTCCTGCGCGTCGGCCATCTCCACGATGCCGATCGCCCGCTGCGCGGCGGCCTTCGGGTCAGCCAGGCCGTGCAGCTTCGCGGACGAGGTGACGAAGTCGGTGCCGGTCAGGAAGGCGTACACCGAGTCGCGCTCGGGCACCAGGCCGACCTTCCTGAAGATCCCAGGGTTCCGCCAGGCGACCTGGCCGGCGACGGTCAGCTCGCCGCGGGACGGCTCAAGGAAGCCGGCCATCATGTGCAGCAGCGTGGTCTTGCCCGCGCCGTTGGGGCCGAGCAGCCCGGTCACCCCTGGCCCGATGCTCATCGTGATGTCGTTCACCGCGACCACGTTGCCGTACCAGCGGGAAACGCTGGCCAGCTCGATCGAGGTCATGCCACACCAACCTTCCGGTACCTGACAATGAGCCCGCCGACGCCGATCACCACCAGGACCAGGAACATCACCCCGTACAGCGGCCCGTAGCTGCCGGGGTTCGGCACGAAGGTGGGCGTGGTGCCGCCCAGCCACTGCCGCATCCCGTCCAGCACGGTGAACGGGCTGATCAGCCCGGCCAGCTTGGACAGCGCGTCCGGCGCGGGCACCGCCGCGCCGACCGGGTGCGGGCCGAACGCCTGCCCGCCGATGGCGATCAGCAGGTGCGCCAGCACGAAGGTGAGGAAGAAGCTGATCGCCACCGCGCCGACCGCGAACACCCGGCGGCCGCTGACCGAGGCAAGCAGCAGGCTCAGCGAGGCGAGCACCACCGCCCAGGCCAGCCCGAGCAGCAGGCCGGGGATCAGCGCCCTGGTCTCATGCCAGACCCCGCTGGCGCTGCTGACCTGGCTGACCGAGCCGATGTACAGCAGCAGCAGCGGGATCTCGATCATCGCGAGGCAGGCCATGATGAACCCGGCGAGCTTGGCGATCGGGTAGTCGATCCTGCTGATCGGCCTGGCGAAGTACAGCGGCAGGCTGTGGCTGCGCAGGTCACGCGACACCAGTTCGGGTGCTTGCATGGCGATGAAGACCAGCATCACCACGATCCGCAGCCCGTTGTTGTAGACGTCGTAGCTGAGCAGCCGGTGGTGCCCTGGGGTGGTGGCGATCTGCACCGCGCTGACCGCCGCGGGCAGGCACATCAGCACGAATGTGATCACCGGCAGGATCTTGGCCTTCACGCCGCGGCCGATGCCGAACGCGGAGCGCAGGCTGTACCAGGTCAGCGCCAGCACGATCTGCCGCCGGCCATACCGCCGGCCGGCATAGGACCGGTAGCCGATGTCGTGGATGACGCCGGCGTTCGTCGCCTCAGCTGACATCGGCCGCTCCCTTCGTCTGCAGCCCGGCTACCGCGGCGGGCTCGTCCCTGAACAGCTCCTCGAGCCGGTGCCTGCGCTGTTCCAGCCGGTTCAGCGGCAGGCCAAGCGTGGCGATCGCATCCCTGACCAGGTCGTAGGTCTCGTCGCCTGCCAGCTGCACCAGCAAGCCGCGCTGCTGCGGCAGCGGCGCCAGGCCGAGCCTGGCCAGCTCCTCGGCCAGCTTGTCGGTGCCTTCCTCGACCTCGATCAGCAGGACCTCGCTGGCCTTGGTCACCGAGCTGATGGTGTCGGCGCGCAGCAGCTGGCCACCGTCGATCGCGACCAGGTGGTCGCAGATCTGCTCGATCTCGCCGAGCAGGTGCGAGGCAACCATGATCGAGATGCCGAACTCGGTTCCGATCTTGCCGATCAGCTCGAGCATCGCGGTACGCCCGGCCGGGTCGAGCCCGTTGGTGGGCTCGTCGAGCAGCAGC
>JASHQL010000320.1 GCA_030039155.1 Streptosporangiaceae bacterium
GTCATCCACGCGGAGTCGGGCCTGCTGCTCAGGCACGCGCGCGCCGACGGCCGCGAGCCATCCGACCTGCCGATGGCGCTGGCCGACACGCTGGCCGGGCTGCACGGCGCGATCGCGGTGCTCGCCGCGCTGCACCAGCGCGCGGCCACCGGGACGGGCCAGCACATCGACCTGAGCATGCTGGCCGCGATGGTGTCAAGCGATGACCACGCGCACGCGGCGCTGGACGGAACGCACGAGCCGTACCCGTCGCGGGGTTCGATCTGGCAGGCGCCTGGCGGGCCGCTGCTGATCGCCGCGCCGCTGAAGATCGCCTGGGCGCTGCTCGCCAGGCATGGCAGCATCACCGACCCGGCGCCGCCAGGCAGCTCAGTGCCGGTGAAGGCGCAGCTGCGACGGCAGGCGATCCAGGACTGGATGCTGGCCTTCGACAGCAGGCCGGCCCTGCTCGTCGAGCTCGACGCGGCCGGGCTGGCCTGGGCCGACCTGCGCGACGGTGCAGACGTGTTCGAGCGCGGCGCCCGTGCCGTCCGCCCGCCAGGCGCGAGCCGCGACGTGGTCGCGATGCCGTACCAGTTCTCCGCGGCAGCGGCTGGCCCGCGGCGCAGCGTGCCGAGGCGCGCCGAGCACAACGCCGAGGCGCTGGCCGACTGGCTCGGCCTCGACGCCGACGCAATAGCCGAGCTGACGGCAAGCGGCGCGCTGCTGCCCGGCTCGCTCAGAAGTCCTGGTCGAACGCCACGGCGCCGGTGACGCCGAGTTGGTAGGCAGACACCCGCCGCTCGAAGAAGTTCGACAGTTCTTGCACGTCCTGCAGCTCCATGAACTGCAGCGGGTTCGCCGAGCCGTAGATCGGCTCGATGCCGAGCCTGGCCAGCCGCCGGTCGGCGACGTGCTCCAGGTACTGCCGCATGCTGTCAAGCGACAGCCCAGGCAGTCCGGTGCCGAGCAGGTCAGCGGCGAACTGCACCTCGCACTCGACTGCCTCGGCGAGCATCTGGCTGACCTGGCCGGCCAGCTCGGCGTCGAACAGGCCGGGCTCCTCGGCCCGCGCGGTGTCGACCACGTCGAACGCGAACGCCATGTGCATGGACTCGTCCCTGAACACCCAGTTGGTGCCGGACGCCAGCCCGTGCAGCAGGCCGCGCGAGCGCAGGAAGTACACGTAGCCGAACGCGCCGTAGAAGAACAGCCCCTCGATGCACGCGGCGAAGCAGATGAGGTTGAGCAGGAAGGCCCGCCGCTCGGCGGCGGTGCTGAGCGCGGCGAGGTCGTTGATCGAGTCGATCCAGCGGAAGCAGAAGTCGGCCTTGCGCTTGATCGACGGGATGTTCTCGACGGCGGCAAACGCGGCCGCCCGCTCGGCCTCGTCCGGCACGTAGGTGTCAAGCAGGGTCAGGTAGAACTGCACGTGCACGGCCTCTTCGAACAGCTGCCGGGACAGGTACAGCCGCCCTTCCGGGCAGTTCACGTGCCGGTACAGGTTCAGCACCAGGTTGTTCGCCACGATCGTGTCGCCGGTGGCGAAGAACGCGACAAGCCTGCTCACCAGGTGCCGTTCCGCCGCCGACAGCCTGGCCAGGTCGGCCAGGTCAGCGTGCAGGTCGACCTCCTCGACCGTCCAGGTGTTCCTGATCGCGTCCCTGAACCTGGCGTAGAACTGCGGGTACCGCATCGGCCGCAGGGTCAGGTCAAGTCCGGGGTCAAGCAGCAGGGACGACCCCGCGTTCCGCCCCGCCTTCACTGGCAGGCCTCGCAGCTCTCCGGGTTCGCCAGCGAGCAGGCCACCGCCGCATCGTCGGCTGGCTGGCGGACGGCGACGGCGACCGTCGCCTGCTCGATCCTGGTGGCCGGCCTTGACCGCAGGTAATAGGTGGTCTTCAGCCCCGACTGCCAGGCGTGCAGGTACATCGAGGACAGCTTGCCGATCGACGGCGCGGCCATGAACAGGTTGAGCGACTGGCTCTGGTCGATGAACGGCGCGCGGGCCGCGGCCATGTCGATGAGCGCGCGCTGCGGTAGCTCCCAGGCGGTGCGGAACAGCTGCCTGGATTCCTCGGCAAGCTCGGTGATGTCCTGCACCGAGCCGTCGGCGCGCTTGATCTGCTCGCGCACCTGGTCGGTCCACAGCCCCTGCGCCTTCAGCTCGGCCACCAGCGCGGTGTTGACCTGGAGGAACTCACCCGACAACGTCTCGCGCTTGAACAGGTTGGATACCTGCGGCTCGATGCACTCGTAACAGCCGGCGATCGAGGCGATGGTGGCCGTCGGCGCGATCGCGATCAGCAGCGAGTTGCGCAGGCCGGTTTTGCTGATCTTCTCTCGCACTGCCGCCCAGCGCTCGGCCAGCTCGCTCTGGCAGCTGGCGCCGTACAGGTCGGGCTGCAGCTGGCCGGCCGCCGCCCTGGTCTGGCCGAACGCCGGATGCGGGCCGCGTGCCTCGGCAAGCTCGGCGGACACCTCGAGCGCGGTGAGGTAGATCTCCTCGGCGATCCTGGCGGACAGCTCGCGCGCGGCCGCGGAGTCGAACGGCAGCCGCAGCGCGAAAAGCACGTCCTGCAGCCCCATCACGCCGAGGCCGACCGGGCGCCAGCGCGGGTTCGACGCGGCCGCCTGCTCGCTCGGGTAGAACCCGATGTCGATCACCCGGTCCAGGAACGGCACCGCGGTCCTGACCGTCGCCCGCAGCATGGCCAAGTCCAGCTGCGGCCTGCCGTCGGGACCGGCCGTCAGGTGCCTGGCCAGGTTCACCGACCCGAGATTGCAGACGGCGGTCTCGGCGTCGCTGCTCACCTCGGTGATCTCGGTGCACAGGTTCGACAGGTGCACCACGTGGCCGGGCTGGCCGGTCTGGTTGCACCTGGCGTTGCAGGTGTCCTTGAACGTCATCCAGCCGTTGCCGGTCTGCGCCAGCGTGCGCATCATCTTGCCGTACAGCTCGCGCGCCTGCAGCTGCCTGACGTACCGGCCGTCGGCCTCGGCGGCACGGTAGGCCTGGTCGAACTCGGCGCCCCACAGGTCCGGCAGTTCTGGCACCACGTCCGGGTCGATGAGCGACCACGGCTGATCAGCCTCGACGCGCCGCATGAACTCATCGGGAATCCAGTTCGCCAGGTTCAGGTTGTGCGTGCGCCTGGCGTCCTCGCCGGTGTTGTCGCGCAGCTCGAGGAATTCCTCGATGTCCGGGTGCCATGGCTCCAGGTACACGCACGCCGCGCCCTTGCGGCGGCCGCCCTGGTTCACCGCGGCGACCGAGCTGTCCAGCGTGCGCAGCCACGGCACGATGCCGTTGGACTTGCCGTTGGTGCCGCGGATCAGCGCGCCGCGCGACCTGATCCGTGACCAGCCGATGCCGATCCCGCCCGAGTACTTGCTCAGCCTCGCCACCTGCGCGTACCTGGCGTAGATCGAGTCAAGCTCGTCCCGCGGCGAGTCGACCAGGAAGCATGACGACAGCTGCGGGTGCCTGGTGCCCGAGTTGAACAGCGTCGGCGAGCTTGGCAGGTAGCCGAGCGAGGACATCAGCCGGTACAGGCCGATCGCCTCGGCGGGCGACGCCGACAGCCCGCAGGCAACCCGCAGCAGGAAGTACTGCGGCGTCTCGAGCACCAGCCTGGTCGCCGGATGGCGGAGCAGGTACCGGTCGTACACGGTGCGGATGCCGAAGTACTCGAAGCTCAGGTCGGCCTGCTCGTCGATGGCGAAGTCGAGCTTGCGCGCGTTGTCCTTGACCAGCCGCGCGGTGTCGTCGCCGATCAGCCCCTCGGCGTGGCCGAGCGCGACCGACTGGCTGAACGAGGCGATGCCCTGGCCGCGCACTTCCTTGCCGATGTAGCCGGCCAGCAGCCTGGCGGCCAGCTTCGAGTACTGCGGCTCGGCCCAGATCATCTCCGCCGCGGTCTGGATCGACAGCCGGTCAAGCTCAGCGGTGCTGGCACCGTCATACAGGCCGCTGATGGTCCTGGTCGCGACCCGCATCGGGTCCACGTCGGTCAGGTCGCCGGCCCACCGCTCGACCGCCCTGACAATCTTGCCAGGGTCGACCGGCTCGGCGTCCCCGTTCCGCTTCGTCACCTGCATGGCGCGCCTCCCGATCGTGTTGCGTTGCACGGGACACCATATGTAGGTGGCACGAAATTTTGCGGCACCACATGTTGTGCCGGCGTGTCGCGGTCAATCAGCCGGTCAGGGCCGCGCTGAGCCGGGCGAGCGCGGCCGAGTACGCATGCCCTGGCGGCGTCGCATAGCCGACCACCAGCGCCGGGTCGTGCGTCAGCACGGCATCGGCGGCCAGCCCGCTGACGCCGGGCACCTGCAGCGCCAGGCAGTCGGCGAGCCCCTCGAGCGCGAGCCCGCGCGCGGCTGCCGCGGCGATCACCTCGGGCTCGGCAAGCCCGGCAGGCAGCCGGACCAGCGCATGCAGGCCGGCCGCGATGCCGCCGACCGTGACCAGCGGCGCTCGCCTGGCAAGCTCGGCGATCAGCTGGTCCCGGCGCCGCCGGTACGCCAGCCTGGCCCGCCGGACCTGCCGGTCGTAGCGCCCGGACTCGATGAACTCGGCGAGCGTGAGCTGCTCGATGCTGCTGCTGAGCCGGCCGGCCGACTGCTTGATGTCGGCGACGTCGGCCACCAGCCTGGCCGGGAGCACGAGCCAGCCGAGCCGCAGGCCGGGCGCCAGGCTCTTGCTCGCCGTACCCGCGTACGCCACCCGCTCAGGGGCCAGCGCCTGCAGCGCGCCGACCGCCTGCCGGTCGTACCTGAACTCGCCGTCGTAGTCGTCCTCGATGACCAGCCCGCCGGTCTCGGCGGCCCACGCCACCACCTGCCGGCGCCTGGCCGGGCGCAGCGCCACGCCGAGCGGAAACTGGTGCGCGGGCGTGAGCAGCACCGCGTCGGTGGCGCGGCCAAGCGCGTCCGGCACCGCGCCGCCGCCATCGACCGGCAGTGCCCGCACCCGCATACCGCAGCGCACGGCGAGCTGCACGTGCGCGGGATTGCCGTACGCCTCGACCGCCAGCGACCGCGCACCGCGCAGCCGCAGCGCCGCGCAGATCAGCTCAAGCCCCTCGGCGAAGCCGGCGCAGACCACGATCCTGTCCGGCGTCACCGCGACGCCGCGGGCCCTGGACAGGTACCCGGCCAGCGCCTCCCGCAGCCGCCGGACGCCGCGCGGGTCGCCGTAACCGAACAGGCTGCGCGGCGCCGAGCTGACCGCCTGCCGCGCCGCGGCCAGCCAGGCCGGTGCCGGGAACGCCGACAGGTCAGGGACGCCGGGCCGCAGGCTGTACCTGGCGCCTGAGCTGGCCGCGGGCACGGCCTGAGCCGCTGGCTCGGCCGGCGCCGCCACCCGGTCGGCCACCCAGGTGCCCGCACCATGCCTGGTCGCCAGCCAGCCTTCTGCGGTCAGCTGCCCGTACACCTCGGCGACGCTGTTCCGGGCGACGCCCAGGTCGGCGGCCAGCACCCTGGAGGACGGCAGCCTGCTGCCAGGCGGCAGCCGGCCGCCGCTGATGGCCGCGCGCAGCGCCGTCTCCAGGCCGGCCCTGACGCGCGGCCCGGTCAGCTCGAGATGCAAGTCGAGTGCCGAACGACGGGCCGAAGTGGCCCATGTTTCTGACATCAAACTGGATCCTACTTCTGGGCCGCATTGCTCATAGCGTGAGTGCAAAGGCAACAGGAGGGAAACGAGATGTCCGTCACGGAGACCGCCGTACAGATCCCGGTCAGGCTCGACTTCGATGAGCACGCACGCGGCTTCGCCCGCGCCGTGGCCCGCCTCGACCAGGCCGCGACCAAGCAGCTTGACGAGGTGGACTTCGACGTGCGGCTGCGCGAGCTGGTCAGGATCCGCGCGTCGCAGCTCAACGGGTGCGCTTACTGCATCGACATGCACGCCAAGGACGCCCGCGCAGCTGGCGAGACCGAGCAGCGGATCTACGCGCTGCCCGCCTGGCAGGAGACGCCGTTCTTCACCGCGCGCGAGCGCGCGGCGCTCGCGTTCACCGAGACCGTCACCATGCTCGCCGACACGCACGTGCCAGCCGAGGCCTACCGCGAGGTGGCAGCGGAGTTCAGCCAGCCAGAAGTCGCGGCGCTGCTCGCGCTGGTCATCACGATCAACGCGTGGAACGCCATCGGCGTGGCGACCAGGACCTGGCAGCCCAGGTCGTGCCGGCCATGACCGGGCAGGCCAAGCAGGGCCGTCCCGCCGGGGCCGGGCCGACCGCGGGCAAGGCGGCACAGTTGCTCGCGCTGCACCATCAGCCGCGGCCGGTGGTGCTGCCGAACGTCTGGGACTGCGCAACCGCTGAGGCGTTCGCCAAGGCCGGCTTCCCGGCGCTGGCCACCTCGAGCGGCGCGCTGGCAGCGGCACTCGGCTACGCCGACGGCGAGCAGACGCCGGCCGCCGAGATGTTCGCCGCGATCGGGCGGATCGCGCGCTGCGTGGACGTCCCGGTCACCGCGGACGTCGAGGCCGGCTACGGCCTGGCGGCTGCCGAGCTGGCCGCCGCGCTCGCCGAGGCTGGCGCGGCGGGCTGCAACCTGGAGGACTCCAACCCGGCCACCAGGTCGCTCACCGATCCTGCCAGCCAGGCCGACTACCTGGCGGCGGTGCGGGACGCCGCCGGCCCCGGCCTGGTGATCAACGCCAGGGTGGATGTGTTCATCAGGCGGCGGCCGGCGTCGGCCGCCGGTGACGCCGTGTCCGCCGCGATCGAGCGCGCCAGCGCATACCTGAAGGCAGGCGCGGACTGCGTGTACCCGATCATCGCCCCGGTCGACGCGCTGCCCCGGCTGGTGGCCGGCATCGACGGCCCGGTCAACGCGATGTCCATGCCGCGCGGACCTTCGGTGGCCGAGCTGACCAGCATCGGCGTTGCCAGGATCACCTTCGGCAGCAGCCTGCACGGCCAGGCGATGGCGGCCGTGGCGAAACTGGCCCGCGCGCTCGCTGCCCAGTCGGGCTGACCAGCCTGCCGCAGCCAGCCCGGCGGCGTGCCGCCTGGCTGGCTGCGGCATGATGACCAGATGACCGACGACACCGCCATCTCCTACGAGGCCGCGGCCAAGGGCACGCCGGTACTGACCAGCAGCGGCACGCAGATCGGCACGCTCGAGCACGTGCTGCAGGTGCCCGAGCTCGACGTGTTCGACGGCATCGTGGTCGGCACCAGGCACGGCCTGCGGTTCATCGACGCCGACAAGGTCGGGCGGATCACCAGGTCCGCCATCACCTGCAGCATCGACGACGACCAGGCGGCACAGCTCCCGCCGCCGTCAGGCCCGCCGGTGTACCACGTGGACGCGTTCGCGGACACCGGCAGCAGCCTGCACGACAGGCTCGGCCGGATGTTCGGCCGCCCGCACTGGACCCGCGAGCACGACTAGCCCCAGCGCAGCGGCAGCGAGTCGACGCCGTAGATCCCTTCGGTGTTGCCGAGCACCACGGGGCCGTCGGCGGCCAGATCAGGCATCCGCGGCGCCAGGAAGGTCAGCGCTTCCTCCAGCTCGGCCCTGGCCAGGTTCGCGCCGAGGCAGAAGTGCGGGCCGGCGCCGAAGGTCAGCAGCCGGCCGTCACGCTCCGCGGTGATATCGAAGTCCTCGCCGCCTGGCACTTCCCGGTTGGCCCGCTCGGCGCACACCGCCACGATCGTGCCTGCCGGGAACACCACGCCGCGGTGCTCGACCTGCTGCACGCAGATCCGCGCGGTGAACGGGGTGATCGGCTCGGACCTGAGCACCTCGTCCAGGGCACGGCCGAGCAGCTCTGGCCGCTCGCGCAGCGCCGCCCACTGCGCCGGGTGCGCGGCGAACAGCCGCATGGCGTGCGACAGCTGCGCCTGCGTGGTGTCGATCCCGCCGGCGATCACGTTCAGCACCAGGTTGACGCACTCGGCGTGGCTGAGCCGGTCGCCAGCCTGCTCCGCGGACAGCAGCGCGGTGATCAGGTCCTCGCCGGGCTCGGCCCGGCGGCGCGCCAGCAGTTCCTCGACGTAGCCGTACACCTCGGTGACGGCACGCTCCATCTCGGCCACCTGGCTGCCGAGCGCCGCGATGTCGAACTGCCGCTGCACCCAGCCGGACCAGTCCTGCAGCCTGGCCGCGTCGGCCTGCGGTGCGCCGAGCACCGCGGCGATCGTGAGCGACGGATAGGGCCTGGCCACCGCGGTGACGAAGTCGCAGCGTCCGGCTGCCTCGACGGCCGGCCACAGGCCGGCCAGGAAGCCGCGCATGGCCGGCCGCCACTTGTCCGCGGCCCGCGGCGTGAACGCGGGCCCGACCAGCGCGCGCAGCCGACGGTGCCGGTCGCCCTGCTGGTTCAGGATGTTGGCGTCGATCTGCTCGCGCAGCGGGCCCGCGGTCACGCCGAACAGGTCGGCGATCTCCCGGCCGGGGAACGCGGTCGCCCGCGAGCGCAGGAAGAACTCCCCGGCCTCACGGTCGAGCACGATGACGGCAAGCGGGGACCTGGCCAGCCAGGCGTGCTGCCTCGGCGTCACCAGGGCTGCCAGCTGCCGGTGATAGTCGGCGCCGGCCAGCGCACCGCCGGTGAGGTCGATCTCCGGCAGGTCGAGCTCGGCAATCGTGGTCATCTTGTCAGCTTGGCACGGCCTGCTGGCTACGCCAGCGTGCGACAAGCTGGTCGAGCACCGGGGCGAGCTGTTCAAGCTCGTCAAGGTGCGCGGGAGTGAGCTGGTCGAGGCGCCGCTCGCCGTCGGCGGTCAGCGCCACTCTGATCACCCGCCCGTCGCTGCGGTCCGCGCGGCGGTTCACCAGCCCGGCCCGCTCGGCCCTGTCGATGAGCTCGACGGTGCTGTGGTGCCGCAGCAGCAGCAGCGCCGCCAGGTCGCTGACCGTCGGGCCCGCGTCGCCGCGGTGGCCCTTGATGGCCAGCAGCAGCTGGTGCTGCGCGGGCGTCAGCCCGGCCGCGCGGGCCTGCTCCTGACTCCAGTTCTGGAAGCGGCGCAGGCTCGTCCGGAACTCAAGCAGGTTCTCGTAGTCGTCGCTGGTCAGCTGCCGCACGTCCGTCACTGCCCCCGCTTCAAGGCCGGGAATGCGCGGAGTGAAGGCCCGGCTGGTCACAGCATAGGGCTCAACCTACGAGCTGGACGCCATGTCTACCGGTCTGCCGGATTTCGGCGCGATGGCGTCGCCGCCGGCAGCGTAGCGTGCTGATGCGTGACCGCAGCTGATACCGCGGCCCAGGCCAGCGGCCTGCCCCGGTCCGTCAAGCCCGGCTGGTTCGCGGTGGCCATGGCCACCGGAATCGTGTCCGCGGCGCTGCTGCTGGCCGGCGCGGCGCTGGCATCGGCCGTGCTGCTCGGCATCGACGCCGCGGTGTTCACCGTCCTGGTGGTGCTCGCGGTGTGGCGCACCATCGCGGTGCCTGGCCAGCTGCTGGCCGACCTGACCAACCCGCGGCTGGCCTGCACCGCGTTCGCCTTCGTCGCCGCCTGCGGCGTGCTCGGCAGCAGGCTGGCCGCGACCATGTCGCCGGGCAGCGCGGTGGCCGCGGCGGCGCTCGCCGCCGCCGCGCTGGC
>JASHQL010000321.1 GCA_030039155.1 Streptosporangiaceae bacterium
TTCCGCAAAACCAGAAGCGCCGAGACAGCCGAGATCGCACGTGCCTTACAGGCCCAGAAACTCTGCGAAGCCAAGCACGCGCCCGCGCACGACACCTTCGACCGGAAGGCACCCTCGACATGACCAGCAACAGCCATACCTCGTATGACGACCTGGCCAGCCAGCGCCGCAGCAGCGACGACTACCGGCAAGGTCACGCCGAAGCCGAACGCGCCTACCTGCTCGGCAAGGCCATCCGTGAACGGCGCCTCGCGCTCGGCCTGTCCCAGGCTGCGCTCGCCGCCCGCGCCGGCATGACCCAGCCCGCGCTGTCCCGCCTCGAAGCCGGCGGCACCATCCCCACCATCCCCCTCCTCGACCGCATCTCCGCCGCCCTCGACGCCGACCTCGTCGTCCAGATCAACCCCCACGCCGCATAACTCATCCGCAGGTGCCGAATAGCGAGCGTTGGAGTTCCGCATGATCATGCGGTCATTCGCATGACTGCTCACGCGCTGAGGCGTCGGTCGACGAGCGCAACGATCTGCGGCTGAGAACCGTGCTCGATTAGATCGCACGGCACGCCGACTATGCGCATATCTGCGTTGATTCATCGTCGGGGCTGGCTGGATACCGATCGGCCAGTTCTGTCGTGGCCAGAGGATGGCGCCTCTTTGGTAGGACCGGTCCGGTGCGGGTTGATCCCGGTGCGGTCACTAACTGCGATTCTCAGCGACTGCGGCTGTGAATCTCGCGTGCAGGTTTCCGGGGCCTTGCAGGACGGGGCTGGCGATGTCGGGATCGTGGAAGGTCACTTCGACCAGCAGCCCGCCTCCGGGCTGCGGGCTGGCAGTGATGCTGGCGCTGTGGGCTTCTGCTATGGCCTGGGCGATGGACAGCCCGAGGCCGAGGCCTTCGGCGCGGCTCATGCGGTCGGTGCCGAGGCGCTGGAACGGCTGGAAGAGCCGGTCCACCGCGGCTGCCGGGACCGCGGGCCCGGTGTTGGCCACCGAAAGGATGGCGCGGGAGTTCCTTGTCCCGGTGACGATGTCGGCCCGGCCGCCTGGCACGTTGTGCCGCAGCGCGTTATCCACCAGGTTCGCGATCAGGCGTTCCGCTAGCCTCGGATCGCCTGCTGCCGGTGCCGGTCCCAGCGAGGCGTGCAGTGTCAGGTTCCGGTACTGAGCTTCGGGTTCCCGGGCGGCAACGACCCGGCGGGTTACGGCGGCCAGGTCGAAAGGCTCCCGCCTGTCCAGGCCTGCCTGCCCCCGCGCGAGCGTGAGCAGCGCATCGATGAGCTGCTGCTGCTGGGCGCCGGAGGCCAGGACCCGCTGATGCGCGGTGCTGAGTGTTTCGATGGTGGCGCCGGGGTCGGCCAGGGCGACCTGGCTGATGACCCGCTGCCGGGCCAGCGGGGTGCGCAGCTCGTGCGCGGCGTTGGCGATGAACTGGCGCTGGGCACCGAAGGATGCCTCGAGCCGTGCGATCAGTCCGTCGAAGGTGTCGCCGAGTTCCCTGAGCTCGTCGTCGGGACCGCTCATGGCGAGCCGCTCGCCCAGGCTGGCGGCAGAGATCTGGCGTGCCGCGGCGGTGATGGCCTTCAGCGGCCGGAGCACCCGGCCGGCGACGATCCAGCCGAGGCCGATCGAGAGCACTGCCATCAGGCCGAGCGCAAGTGCGGACCGGGTGAGGAGCTCGTGCAGCACGGCGGAATGCGCTTGCAGCTGGTTGTCGTACGCGCGCAGCGCCAGGGCGCGTGCCTGCCGAGGGCTGCTGGCGCCCTCCACACGGTCGGTGCCCAGGGGGACGACGTTTCCGATGGCCTGGGCGACCAGGGCATAGGTGACGGCGAGCAGCACCGCGCCGGAGATCAGGAACAGGCCGCCGTACAAAAGGGTCAGGCGCAGCCGCACGGTGGGCCGGGGGCGCCTGGCGCGCACCGCAATCGTGGTGAGCCTGCGGGGATTCATGACTGTTCTCCGATCCGGTAGCCCGACCTGGAAACGGTGATGATGAGCGGCGGCTCGCCGAGCTTGGCGCGTACCCGGCTGACTGTGATCTTCACCGCGGCGGTGAACGGGTCGGCGTTCTCGTCCCACACCCGCTCCAGCAGCTCTTCGGCCGATACCGTCCTGCCCTGGGCGGCGAGCAGCAGCTCCAGCACGCCGAATTCCTTCGGGGCCAGCTCGAGCTGCCGGCCGGCCCGCCAGGCGGCTCGCTGCCCGGTATCGACCACCAGGTCGCCGCAGCGCAGCACCGGCGGGATAGCGGGCTGGGCGCGGCGGAACAGCGCGCCGATCCGGGCGACGAGCACGGGGAAGTCGAACGGCTTGGCCAGGTAGTCATCGGCGCCCAGGCCGAGCCCGTCCACCAGGTCGCCGGTCGCGGCCGCGGCGGTGAGCATCAGCATCCGGCTGCGACATCCGGCGGCGACCAGGCTGGCGCAGACCTGATCGCCGTGCATGCCCGGCAGGTCCCGGTCCAGCACGACGACGTCGTAGTCGCTGACCAGGGCCTGCGCCAGCCCGTCCGGGCCATCCAGTGCGACATCGACGGCCATCTGGGCATGGCGCAGCCCAGCAGCCACTGTCTCGGCCATCTCGGCGTCGTCTTCGATCACCAGCACCCGCATCGCGATTCCCTCCTGCGCGCGCCACGTCCAGCATGCCCCACCAGGGGTTTCGGCACGGTATCGAACGTGCGGGCCTATGCGCGGCCCGGCCGCGCTCACCGCTCGCCGGGGAAGCTCTCGGCGGCCGATACGTTTCCGAAACCCGCGGCGGGCAAGTCTGGCACCAGAACCAGCGCGTCCAAAAGACTAGAACCCGGATGGTCTTGGCGGCATAATCCGCCGGCCGGCGACGGCGACGGCTGCAGCAGCAGCCTTCAGATTTCCGCCGGCCGGCTGCTGCCACCGGCCCCGGCCACCGCACAAGATCACATCAGTTAGCAAGTTAGGGGCAGGACATGAATGACAACACCCGCGGCAACCGCGCCCGCCGGCGACGGCCGGGACGGGCGCGGGCATGCATTCTGGCCGCCGCCAGCGCCGGCATTGCCGTGCTGGCAGCGGCATGCGGTAGCGGTGGGTCGCCCGCCGGCGGGAATTCCGCGGGCGCCCAGACGCCCTACCAGCAGGCGCTTGCCTACGTACAGTGCATGCGAGCCCACGGCGAGCCTGACTTCCCGAACCCCACCAGCCAGGGGGGTATCACCTTCGGCCCCGTCGACAACCAGTCTGCTGCCTACATCTCGGCTAACAAGACCTGCCAGCACCTGTTCTCCGGGGGCCCCACGCTGACCGCGGCCCAGAAACGGCAGAACGTCACCCAGGCCCTGAAGTTCGCCGCATGCATGCGCTCGGACGGGGTGCCAGACTTTCCCGATCCCGTGCTCGTCCAGGGCGGCACCGCCGTGGGCTTCAAAACGGGCGGCATTGACCAGAACTCGCCGCAGTTCCAGGCTGCCGAGCATGCCTGCGCCAAGCTCGAGCCCAGGTTGCCGACCCTCAGCGCACCGTGACCGGTTCCACCACAGCCGGCGCAGCCACGTCCTCCCAGGCCACCAGGCGAGCACGACCGCCGCTGGTGGTGCCGTCGTGGCTGATCGTATGGCCGCCGTCGCCGTGCTCGCCGCAGGCTGGCTTCGGCAGTCGCGATGGGAGCAGCCATGAGCTCCTCGGACCCGGCGCGCGGGGTGGCAATGCCCACGGACGCCGATGCAGCGACCTCCACCGGCACGTGCACCCTTGCGGCCCGCTGGGCGGAAGTGCCTTTCTGATTCGGGTGGCGGATTGTGAAAAGCAGTGTCTCTGAGCGCCGGGCAGCCCGCCGGCAGGCCAGGGCGGCCGAGGACGCGGAAGCCGCGGTCAGCGAGCACCACGGCCGCCGCTGGATTGCCGGCGGCACCGTTTTTGTCATCGTGGCGGCAGCGGTGGCGCTGGCGGTGCTCGACCCGTTCCGCGTCGGCGCCTCGTCGAATGCGGCCGGGGCGTCGTATCAGACGTCGACGTCGACCGTGACCCGGCGGTCGCTGACCTCCCAGACCCAGGTCGACGCCACGCTGGGTTATGCCGCGTCCTACAGCGTGGTCAACCAGGCCCAGGGCTCGCCGGCCGGATCGGGCAGCAACTCGGGCAGCGGGGCCGGGAGCGGCACGTTCACGTCGCTGCCGGCGGTGGGTGCCATGGTGCGCCAGGGCCAGGTGCTGTACGCGGTGTCCGGCGACCCGGTGGTCCTGCTGTACGGGACCACGCCCGCCTACCGCGACCTGGCCGAGGGCGACACCGGGCCGGATGTGACCGAGCTGAACACCGACCTGGTCACGCTGGGTTACCTCACCGCCGCGAACCTCGGCGCCCGGCCGGGCTGGGGCTATTACGGCGGCGAGACCGCCTACGGGGTGCAACTGCTGGAGCAGCACCTCGGGATGACCCAGACCGGATCGCTGGACCTGGGTGAGGCGGTGTTCCTGCCCGGGGCGATCGAGGTCACCGGGTACGGCACCGACGCGGTACTCGGCGGGGCGGCAACCACAGGATCCGTGGTGCTGACCGCGTCGTCGACCACCCCGGTGGTGACCATCGACCTGGACGCCGCCCAGCAGACCGAGATCCACGCCGGGGAGCCGGTATTGATCACCCTGCCGTCCGGTTCCACCACGCCTGGGGTGGTGTCGTCGGTCAGCAACGTCGCCACCTCCTCCTC
>JASHQL010000322.1 GCA_030039155.1 Streptosporangiaceae bacterium
CCCTGGCCGGCCACCCTGGCCGCCCTGGCGGCCCGCGGCCGGACCGCGCCGACGCCGAACTGGACGGCGAGGTCGGCCACCTGGGTCGCGATGCGCTGCTGGTACCAGCCGGGCGCGTACGAGCCGTTGCCGTACAGCTCGCGGTAGCGGGGGACGAGGTCGGGATGATGGCCGCGCAGCCAGCCGGCGAACCACTCGCGGGCGCCTGGCCGCAGGTGCAGCACGATCGGGCTGACGTGGCTCGCGCCGGCCGCCGCGATCTGGCGGACCGCGTCGGCGAGCTGGCCGGGGGAGTCGGTCAGGTACGGGAGCACCGGGCCCATCAGCACGCCGCAGCCCAGGCCGCGCCCGGTGATCGCCGCGCAGACGCCGAGGCGGCGCTGCGGACTCGGCGCGCCCGGCTCGACAAATCGAGAAATCGATTTATCGACAAATCCCACCGACACATTCAGGCCGACGTCGGTGACCTCGGCGGCGGCGGCAAGCAGGTCGAGGTCGCGCAGGATCAGCGTGCCCTTGGTCAGGATGGAGAACGGGTTGGCGGCGTCCCGCAGCGCGCCGATGATGCCGGGCATCAGCCGGTACTTGCCCTCGGCCCGCTGATAGCAGTCCACGTTCGTGCCCATCGCCACGTGCGCGCCGGGCCAGCGCGGCGCCGCGAGCTCCTTGCGGGCCAGTTCGGCCGCGTTCACCTTGACCACGACCTTGGTGTCGAAGTCATGCCCGGCGTCGAACCCTAGGTACACGTGGGTATTGCGGGCAAAGCAGTACACGCATTGATGACCGCAGCCCCGGTAGGGGTTGATGGTCCAGTCGAACGGCACGCGTGACGGCTTCGGCACCCGGTTGATGATGGACTTGGCGCGCACCTCGTAGAAGGTCATGCCGCGGAATCCCGGGGTGTCGAATGTCCTGGCGATCCCCGGCGCCGCGAACAGGGCGGGCTGCTGGCCGGCCCCGTCGCTGACATCGCCGTCACGGCCGGTCACGAGCTGCGACTCCCAGCGCATGCTTGCCATGATAGAACGATAGTTCGATTCTTCAAACTAGTATTCGATCAGCATGGGAATCCGGCCGGCGGTGCCGCGCAGACTTCCTCTTGCCGGGCGGCAAAGGCCTGGTAAAGAATCAGGGGAAGGGTGGCGGGCTAGCAATAGCCCCGTCTCGGGCTTGGGCAGCGGTTGTAGCCGGAGGTGGCGCGGTGGCCCTATCCATGGACGAGCAGCGCATCCTGGATGAGATGGAGCGCAAGCTAGCCGACGACGACCCTCGGCTTGCCTCCAGATTCGCGTCCTTCGGCCAGCCGCGGATGCCCGACCTGTTCGGCTCGTCCAGGACAAGGCTGATCGCTTCGCTGCTTGCCGTGGCGCTGATCGCGGCCGTCGCGCTTGTGGTGTACGTGCTCAGCCCGTTCGGCACGATCGGCCGGCCCGGCCAGCTGCGCAGCCACCAGTCCTCGCCGCCGACCGCGCAGGCCAGCTCTGGCAGCTCGGCCGGCTAGCGGTCAGGATTCCCGCCAGAGCTGCAGCAGGTACTGCTCGAGCCCCTCGAGCTGCTTGCGCGCCTGCTGGAACTCGTCGTCCAGCGGATCGGCATTGAGCTGGAACAGCTCGCCATAGCGCTGCAGCGCGGCGGTCCTGTTCCTGGTGTACACCCGGACCCCGTAGTCACCCACGCCGCCGGACAGCCGCAGCGCGCCGACTGCGCAGGCCGCGGCGCCGGTGTCCACGGTCAGCAGGCCGCGCAGGTACAGCACGCACTTGGCCTCGTCCTCGTATCCGTCGCTGAACGGCGGCGGCGCGTCGTCCCACTCCTCGATCGTCAGCTGAACGCCGAGGTGCTCCTGCGCGCACGCCACGATGAGCTGGTCGCGGCTCGCGCTGATCAGCGCGTCGACCGGTGGCGCGGGCGCGCCTGGCGCGTCCGGGTTGATCGCCGGATCGTGCACGCGGAACATCATCCGCTCCGGGAAGACCGGAATCTCCAGCCGAAGCAGCCTGCGGGTCAACTGGCCCCCCTCTGATTCACAAACATGAACGTGCTGACCTAAGGATGCTCCGAACCGGGCACATTTGGGCTGGCAATCGGCCATAAATCCGCGGCAGGCCAGGGCGCGGCCGCCAACTGCGCCCGCTACCCGGCTAAGCTCCGGACATGCCAGAGGAACCCGGTTCTGCCCCGTATCCAGGCGTTACGCAGCGGATGGTGCAGGCAGGCGGCCTGCGGATGCACATCGCAGAGGCGGGCCAGGGCCCGCTGGTGCTGCTGCTGCACGGGTTCCCGGAAAGCTGGTATTCCTGGCGGCACCAGCTGGTCGCGCTGGCCGATGCGGGTTTTCACGCGGTCGCGCCGGACCAGCGCGGGTACGGCAAGACCGGCGGTCCCGAGGACGTCGCCGAGTACTCGATGCTGCACCTGACCGGTGACGTGATCGCGCTCATGGACGCGCTCGGCGCACGCAAGGCCGTGCTGGCCGGCCATGACTGGGGCGCTCCGGTCGCCTGGAACACCGCGCTGTTCCGTCCTGACCGGATCAGCGGCGTGATCGGCCTCAGCGTCCCGTACCTGCCGCGCGGCAGCGCCGCTCCGGTCGCCGCGCTGCGGGCCGGCTACGGCGACGGCTTCTACATGGTGCACTTCCAGCAGCCGGGCGTCGCGGACGCGGAACTGGCCAGCGACCTGCCGGCTACCTTCCGCAGGCTGCTGTACTCGCTGTCCGGCGACTACCAGGGCGCGGCGGCGATCCCGGTGATCCCGGCCGGCCGCGGCATCCTCGATGTCAGCGCGGACCCGCCGGAGCTGCCGGCCTGGCTGAGCCAGCGGGACATCGACTTCTTCGTCGCCGAGTTCGCTCGCACCGGCTTCACCGGCCCGCTCAACTGGTACCGGAACCTTGACCGCAACTGGGAGCTGATGGCGGCCTGGCAGCACGCCCCGGTCACGGTGCCTGCCCAGTTCATCGCGGGCGACAAGGACATGGTGATCAGCTTTCTCGGCGGCGCGCCGATGATCGCCGGCCTGCGCGACATCGTGCCGAAGCTGGCCGAGCCGGTGCTGCTGCCCGGCTGCGGGCACTGGACCCAGCAGGAGCGCCCGGCCGAGGTGACCGCGGCGATGCTCGAGTTCATCACCGGGCTCGGCGGACGGGCGGCGACCGGAGCGGGTGGCTGATGAGCGAGCACGTCCGCACCGCCGAGGCCGCTGACGCCGCCGCGATGGCCGACCTGGCACGCATGCGCCGCGACCAGTACGCCGGCTACCAGCCGATCTTCTGGCGGCCCGCGCCTGGCGCTACCGACCCGCACCGCCGCTACCTCGCCAAGCTGGTCGGAAGCGAGCAGGTCATCACGCTGGTCAGCGAGCAGGCCGGGCAGCTGACCGGGTTCCTGATCGCGACCCTCGGCCCGGCACCGCCGGTCTACGATCCCGGCGGGCCCACCTGCCAGATCGACGACTTCACCGTCAGCTCGCCGGACAGGTGGCCGACGACAGGGATCAGCCTGCTGCGCGCCGGGCTTGCCGAGGCCGCGCGGCGCGGCGCCATCCAGGCCGTGGTGGTGACCGGGCACCTTGACGAGCCGAAGCGCCAGGCGCTGCGCGCCTGCGGGCTCGAGATCGCCTCCGAGTGGTGGGTCACGCCGCAGCCGCTGCGCCGCCCTGGGGCGACGACCGCGGTGGACCCCGCTGCGGCCAGCGACAGCCAGTAACTCCGGTCAGTCAGCCCGCGGCCGGGGCATCCTGGCCGAGGCTCAGGTCAGCCAGCCCGGCCCGCTTGCGCACCTCCTGCCACAGCTCGCGGTACCTGGCCGCGGCCTGGCTGCGCGGCGCGAACGCGGCGACCGGGGCGCGCTGCACCGACATCCGCTCGACCAGCGACATCGACGGGATCGAGCTCACCGCGAACTCCGCCCGCCTGGCCGGCAGGTCGCCGGCTATCTCCTGGTGCAGCCGCTTGCGGCGGTCGAGCATCGAGAAGAACGCCAGCACCTCGGGCTTGTGCCCGTCGAACCCGGCAACGAACTCGGTCACCTGGTCCAGCGTGCGCACCGACAGCGTGGTCGGGATCAGCGGCACGAGCAACAGGTCAGCGGCGTGCATCACGCTCTCCGAGAGCAGCGAGATGCTCGGCGGGCAGTCGAGCACGACCAGGTCATACTCATCGCGGAGCGGCGCGAGCAGCCCGGCAAGCAGCCTGGCCGGGCGCCTGGCGCTGTCCAGCAGCAGGTCGAGGTTGCGGTAGGTGAAGTCGGCGGGCAGCAGGTCAAGCCGGTCGAAGTCGGTGGCCTTGATCGCGCCATCCAGCGGCCTGGTGCCGCGGATCAGCGCCTTGCCGCCGCCCTTCACCCGCGGCCTGACCCGGAACAGGAACGTCGCGGCGGCCTGCGGGTCAAGGTCCCAGAGCAGCACGCGATGGCCTTCTGCGGCAGCCAGGTAGCCGAGGTTCACCGCGGCCGCGGTCTTGCCGACGCCGCCCTTGATGTTGTAGGTCGCCAGGATCTTCACGCGTCAGCCGACCTTCCCGCCAGCCAGCCCGGTCAGCCTCGCCTGGCTGGCCTGGCCGGCGAAGTCGCGGAACCTGCCATCGAACTCGCTTCTTGCCCGGCGCTGCCGCCTGGCCAGACCCGCGGCGACCTCGCCCATCGCCAGCAGCGTGCCGGCCGGCGCCGTGTGCTGCGCGACCATCTGCTCGGCGAACGCCCGGATCTCGTGCCGCTGCACGTCGGCGTCCTGGAACTCGCCGAGGCAGTCCTGCAGCGCCTTCAGCTCCCTGACCGCCTGCCACAGTTCGGCCGGGTCATACAGCGAGCTGAACATCTCCACCAGGTAGCGCAGTTCCTTGCACCGCTTGCGCAGGTCGTGCAGCAGCGCGGGCGGCGACGCCGGGCCGATCGCGCCGCCGCGGCGTAGCACGGCGCGCTGCGCCTTGCCGATCCTGGCGGCCGCGAACCGGGCCGCGGTCGGCT
>JASHQL010000323.1 GCA_030039155.1 Streptosporangiaceae bacterium
TAGAGCGTGGATAACGAGGACGGTAACGTCATCATCCTGTTCATATCCGGTCAGCATCTGCTCGACGAGGTAGCTCAGCAGCTGCTCGGGGTCTTGCGCCACCGCCGCCGGAGCGGCCGCGGCGACCGATACCAGCTCCTCAAGGCCTGCATCCAGGCCACGCTTCCGGTTCTCCACCAGCCCATCGGAGTACAGCACCGCGGTGCCGCCCGGGGGCAGCGTGAATGCGTACTGCTGCCGCGGGCTTGCCCAGCCCAGCGGGGTTCCGGCCTCGGTCTGATCCAGCCGCGGCGGACCGTCGGCGGACAGCAGCAGTGGCGGCAGGTGGCCCGCATTGCCGGCCATGCCATCGCCGGTGTGCGGGTCTACCACCAGGTAGGCCACCGTGGTGACCTGCTCCTCGTGCTCCGTGGCCAGGAACAGCCTGTCCAGGCCTGCCAGCACCGCGGCCGGCCGCGGATCGGTCAGCGCCAGCGCCCTGAGCGCGTTCCTGACCCGGCCCATCCCGGCGGCAGCGGTCAGCCCCTTGCCCATCACGTCGCCGGCCGCCACCGCCAGCCGGCCGTCGGGCAGCCGGAAGGCGTCGTACCAGTCGCCGCCGATCTCCATGTTCCTGGCCACCGGCAGGTACCTGGCCTCGAGCACGATGCCGGGCACGGTGGGCAGCCGGTCGGGCAGCAGGCTGCGCTGCAGCGTCTCGGCCGTGGTGTGCTCGCGCTCGAACAGCGCGGCGCGCTCCAGGGCCAGCGCGCACTGGCCGGCCAGTGCCTCCAGGAACACCCGCTCCTCGTCGGTGATCTGCCGCGGCCTGGTGAAGGAGAACCGCAAAGCGCCGAGCGGCGACCCGGACGAGGCCAGCGGCAGGCCAACCCAGGCCTGCTCGTCGGTGTGCTCGAGGAACAGCTCGACGCCCGGCTCGCCCTCGAAGTAGCGGCGCAGCGCGTCCTGGCTGTCGAGCAGCACCGGCCTGCGGGTGTTCATCGCCGCGGTGAGCACGCTGGCAGCGTGCAGCGGCAGGTCGCCGCCCGGCGAACCAGGGCTGTCCGGCAGGCCGCCCGGATTGATCGTGCGCAGCCGCCCCCGGTCATGGTCGAGGATCGCCACCGCCGACCGCTCGGCGCCGACAGCGGACCGGCCCTCCTCGGTGATGACCTGGACGACCTGCTCGATCGTGAGCGCCTCGGCCAGCATGGAGGTGGCCCGCTGCAGCCTTGCGGTCCGCAGCGCGGCGACCGAAAGCTGCTCGGTGAGCCGGCCCCGCATCTCCTCGGCCTCGCGCTGCGCGGTCACGTCGGTGCTGGCGCCGAGCCACTCCGCGATCTGGCCGTCCCGCTCGATCGGCACGGCCCGCACGTCATGGTGCCGGTACCCGCCGGTCTTGGTCCTGACCCGGTAATGGCTGTCGAACACCTTTCCTGACCCGATGCTGGCCAGCCAGCCCTGCTCGACGCGCTCCCGGTCGTCGGTGTGGATGGCGGCAAGCCAGCCATTTGCCAGGTAGTCCTCGGCGCTCTGTCCGGTGATCGAGCGCCATTCCGGCGAATCCTCCGCGACCTCGCCCGATGGCGTTGTCACCCAGACAACCTGGGCGCCGGCCTGCAGCAGCGACCGGTAGCGCTCCTCGCTGCGCCGCACCGCCGCTGCTCCGGCCCTGCGCTCGGCGCGGTCGACCGCCACCAGCAGCACGCCCGCGCTGACCTCGTCGTCCTCGCCGGCCGGGTACCAGGACAGTGCCCAGTCCCCCGCCTCCTCTGCCTGCACCGGCTTGCCGGTTGCCAGCACCTCGCGAACCGCTGCCTCGGCCGGCTTGGCCAGTTCCGCGGGCCAGACCTCGGCGATGCCGCGGCCGACGTGCTCGGCAGGCGCCAGGCCCGACAGCCGGGCAAGCGCGGCGTTCACCCGGCGGAAGCACAGGTCGGGGCCGATCGTGCCGAGGCCGAACGGCGCCTGCCGCAGCAAGGTGTCCAGCATCGCCGCATCCGCGCGGTCGGCCGCGTGCTGCCGTACCTCGGCGGGATCCTGCGGGGTCGCCCCCGCTGGACTGAACTGTGCCGGGGCAAGCTGGCCTGGCTTGGCCGGCTGTCCCTTGGCTGGATGCGGCGGGGCGCTGGCCTCAGCCTGCCGCTGCGGCACGGACATCTCGGTGCTCACCTGCAGCACCCCACCGTGCGAGCGCGCGCCATGGAACAGCCCCTTCCTGCTCACCGCGGACACAAGAAGGCTAGCGGCAACAACGCTCGCAAGAAGCCCGGCGCCGTAACTCGGTGCCGATTCAGGCGCGTCTTCGGCTGGATATCCGCAGGCAGGCACGTTGCCTGCGAGGGACGACACGCGGGTGCTGACAGCCAGCCATTCCGCTCGGCGCAGCTCAGCGCGGGCAACCGGGCCGGAATGCGCGCTGGCCGGTTCACTCGGTATTGGCGGTCACCTGCACCGTGCCGCCAGGCGGGACAGGCGGCAGCGGGAAATGGCAGGCCGTCAGCCGGCCGGTGCGGCCGGCCGCCGGGACCAGCGGCGGTTCCTGCTCGGCGCAGATCTGCTCGGCGCGCGGGCACCTGGTACGGAACCGGCAGCCGGACGGCGGGTTCGTCGGCGAGGGAGGCTCGCCGCTGATGGCCGGCCTGGCACCGTCCTTGCCGGTCAGAACCGCCGGGATCGCGTCGATCAGCCCGCGAGTGTAGGGATGCGAAGGACTGGCTGCTATCTCGTGTGCTGGCCCGAGTTCGACGAGCTTGCCGAGGTACATCACGCCGATGACGTCCGCCATGTACCTGACCACCGACAGGTCGTGGGAGATGAACAGGTAGCTGAGCCCGTACTGGCGTTGCAGCTTGCGCATCAGGTTCAGGATCTGCGCCTGCACCGACACGTCAAGCGCAGACACCGGCTCGTCCGCGATGATCAGCCGCGGCTGCAGGATCAGCGCCCTGGCCAGCGCCAGCCGCTGCCGCTGGCCGCCGGACAGCTGCCTGGCGAACCGGTCGGCGGTGTCCGGCGGCAGGCCGACCTCGTCAAGCAGCCTGGCCACGGTCCTGCGGTGCGCGCGCTTGCGGCCGGAGTTGTGGATCAGCAGCGGCTCGCGCAGGATCGACGCCGCCCGCATCCGCGGGTCGAGCGAGCCGTACGCGTCCTGGAACATGAGCTGGATGCCGGCCCGCTGGCCGCGCAGGTCACGGCCGGTCAGCTGGTTCAGGTCGGCACCGCGGAACAAGATCGATCCCGCGTCCGGCTGGGCCACCCCCGCGATCAGCCTGGCCACGGTGGACTTGCCGCAGCCGGACTCGCCGACCAGGCCGAAGGTCTGCCCGGCGGCGATCTCGAAACTCACGTCGTCCACGGCGCTGACCGAGCCGACCCTGCGCGCGAGCAGCGCACCCCTGGTCACCGCGAAGTGCTTGGTCAGCCCCTGAACCTGCAGGACTGGCGGCTGCTGCGGGACCGCGGCGGCAGCCGGCGGATGGCCGTTGGCGGTGCTCAGCTGGTTCAGCCACGGCGCCGAGCCGTCCGCCGCCTGCGCAACCGGGAAGAAGCAGGCGTAGGAGTGGCCAGGATGGTCGCCGTCGAGCTCAGGCACCCGGCTGGCGCAGTACTCGCGGGCGTGCTCGCAGCGCGCCGCGAACCGGCAGCCCCCGGCAGGCTCGGTCAGGTCGGGCGGCAGCCCGGGAATGCTGGCCAGCCTGCCGGAGCCGGTCGCGGCCAGCTCCGGCAGCGCGCGCATCAGCGCCTCGGTGTAGGGATGCCGCGGCCTGCCGAGCACGGTGGCCGTCGCCGCGGTCTCCACGATGCGCCCGCCGTACATCACCGCGATCCGGTCCGTCCGCCCGGCGATCACGCCCAGGTCGTGGGTGACCAGGATGACCGCCATGCCGAGCCGGTGCCTGAGCTCGTCGATCAGCTCGAGGATCTCCCGCTGCACGGTCACGTCGAGCGCCGTGGTGGGCTCGTCGGCGATGAGCAGCCTCGGCTCGCAGGCCAGCGCGATCGCGATCATCGCGCGCTGCCGCATGCCGCCGGACAGGTGGTGCGGGAACTGCGCCGCGACCCGCTCCGGTTCCGGCATCTTGACCAGCCGCAGCGTCTGCACCGCGCGCTCCAGCGCGGCCCGCCGGTCATTTCCGCGGTGCAGGAGGACGGCTTCGGCGACCTGGTCGCCGATGGTCATGGTCGGGTTCAGCGAGCTTGCCGGGTCCTGGAAGACCATGCCGATCTGGCCGCCGCGGACCCGCTCCAGGTCCGTCTCGGCCATCGCGGTGAGGTCAAGTCCTGCCATGGTCACCCGGCCGCTGGTGATCACGCCGCCCGGCGGCAGCAGCCGCAGCACCGACAGCGCGGTCATGGTCTTGCCGCAGCCGGACTCGCCGACCAGGCCGAGCGACTCGCCCTGGCCGACCGTCAGGCTGACCCCGTCGACGGCCCTGACCAGCTTGCCCGCCCGCCTGATCTCGGTGTGCAGGTCGGTGACCTGCAGCAGCGGCTCTCCGGCCCCGGCGGGACGACCCCCCTGGACCCCCCCGCTGCCAGTGGCCGGCAGCGAGCTAGTCATCGGCGCCGATCCGGTCACGCAGCGCGTCGCCGAGCATGGTGAACGCGACCACGACCAGGCAGATGGCCACGCCAGCCGGGACGATCTGCCACCAGTAGCCGTTGTAGATCTCCTGCATGCCCGAGGCGATCATGTCGCCCCAGTCTGAGCCAGGCGACTGGACGCCGAGGTTCAGGAAACTCAGCGTGGCGAGCACCAGGATGGCGTTGGCGATCTGGAAGGACACGTTGACGGTGATCGTGCCGAGCGCGTTCGGCGCGATATGCCTGAGCACGACCCTGCTGCCGGTGCCGCCCATCGCGCGCACTGCCTGCACGTAATCCCTGGTGCGCAGGGTGAGCGCTTCCGCCCGCACCAGCCTGGCGGTGCCCAGCCAGGAAGTGGCGGCGATCGCCAGCATGAGCACCCAGGTGGTCGGCCGGAAGACCGAGACGACCAGGAGCAGCAGCACCAGCGTCGGGATCGCGATGCCGGCGTCGACAACCCGCATCATGATCGCATCGGCGGCGCCGCCCAGGTAGCCGGCCACCGCGCCCCACAGCGACCCGAGCACGGCCGCGAGCACGCCGGCCGCGACCCCGACTTCGAGCGAGATCTGACCGCCGGCCATCAGCAGGCCAAGCTCGTCCAGGCCGTCGGGGTCGGTGCCGAGCAGATGACCAGCCCGCGGCGACAAGTTGCCGAGCGCCAGGTGGACGTGCACCAGATCGGGGTGGTACACCAGCGGGCCGCCGAAGCAGAACACCGCGACGCCGACCAGGATCAGGCCGGCCAGGCAGCCAAGCGGGCTGGCGCTGATGACCGCGCGCAGCTGGCCTGGCAGCCTGGCCACCCGCGATGGCCGCCGGCCTCGCGGCGCGCCGGTGCCGCCCGCTGGCTCGGCTCCGTCGGCCCTGGCCGGGGCCAGGAACGGCCCTGATGCGGGTCCGGCATGCCTGCCTTTGCTGCCCCTGGCCGGCCCGCCGCCCGGGCCCGACTCGACATCACGCGCCGTCATCGCCCCGCGTACCTCACCCGCGGGTCGAGCAGCGCGTAGCCCACGTCGGCCAGCAGCGAGCCCGCCACCACGCCGACGCCGATGACCAGCGTGAAGCCAAGCACCACGGGGAAGTCGTGATTCTCCGCGGCATACCAGAGCTGATAGCCCATGCCCTGGAAATTGAAGATGCTCTCCACGACCACCGCGCCCGCCAGGATCTGCGGCACGGTCAGGCCGATCAGCGTGACCACTGGCAGCAGCGAGTTCCGCAGCACGTGCCGCCGCAGCACCCGCCGCTCGCCGGCCCCCTTGGCGCGCGCGGTCCTGACATAGTCCTGCGCCAGGCTGTCGATCGCGGACGAGCGCAGGTACCTGCTGAACAGGGCGATGGTGAGCAGCGCCAGGGTCAGCACCGGCAGCGTCAGGTCGCGCCAGTCGGTGATGACCCCGACGAAGCCGGGCGCCTGCGGGCCCTCGCCGCCGAACCACTTCAGCTTGACCGCGAACACCAGGATCAGCACCGAGCCGAGCACGAACGACGGCGTGCCGTAGCACAGCAGGGTGAGCGCGCGCAGCACGTGGTCGACCAGCTTGTTCTTGTTGACCGCCTGCAGCATGCCGACCGGAATCGCGACGATCAGCGCGAGCAGCACGGCAGTACCGGTCAGCGCGACCGTCCGCGGCAGGCTTGCCGCCAGCAGCGTGCTGACCGGCTCGTTGTGCAGCAGCGAGAAGCCGAGGTTGCCGTGCAGCACCTGGTTGAGCCAGCTGAAGTAGCGCGGCAGGAAGCCGCTGGCCGCATGCGGCCCGAGCACCGCGCCGAGCGCGCTGCCAGGCACCCGGGTCAGCAGCGCGTAGACGATCAGCGTGACGACCACGAGCACCACGAGCGCTTGCAGCACCCGGCGGGCCAGATAGGCCGTCACCGCCCTGGCCCGTCTGACCGCTGGGAGTGCCGGATCACTTCAGGAAGTACCAGTCTTCCGGCGTGATTGCCAGCGTCGATGCCTGCGGGCCGATATGCAGGCTGTCCGCGGTCTCGAGCAGGTCGGCCGGCGCATCGGGCGTCCATACCACGGGAAGCTGGCCGGCCAGGTAGTTCTGCCACGCGTACAGCGTGCCAAGGCCAGAACTGTGCAGCGTCTTGCTGATCAGCTGGTTGTTCCTGGCGTTGCTGTAGCCGCCGAAGTTCGCCACCGACGTGGTCTGGAACAGCTCCTCACCGGTGGGCAGGTAGTCCGGCGCATAGGTCCAGGAGCCCCAGTCGGCCAGCTGCCAGCCGCAGTTCGCCGCCGCCGTGGCCGTGCAGTTCACGACCTGCGTGATCAGCGTGTCGAAGCCCTCAGCGGTCGCGCTGATGTCGATGCCGACCAGGGAGGCGTTGGAGACCAGCTCCTTGACCGCCGACTCCATCCAGTCGATGCCGGAGGCGTAGATCATGCTGAAGGTGAGCTTGTCGCCGGCCTTGATGCCGGTCCCGCACTCGTTGCTGGCCGGGCCCGGCTTGGTGCAGGTGGCAGGGCCGCTGGCCGGGATGGTCCAGCCGTGGCTGGTCAGCAGCCGCCTGGCCGCGCCGAGGCTGAGCGCGAACGGGTCGCCGGCCTTGCGCAGCTTGGGCGACAGGTACTTGGTCACCGGGTAGTTCCCGACCGGGCCTGTGGTGACCTTGCCGTAGCCGTGCAGTGGCCCGTTGATCACGCCTTCCTGGTCCACCAGGTGCTGGAAGGCCTTGCGGAAGTACAGCTGGCTGAAGACGAACCGCCGGTAGGTGTTGTTCCTGAAGTTGTACGGGTAGTAGCTCAGACCCCACTCATACAGCGCGGACAGGTGGTACCCGGGCAGCGGGTTCTGCCCGAGCTGCGCGCCGGCCGCCGGCGGCGGCGCGTCCACGGTCGGCAGGTAGCCGACGTCCAGCTTCTGCGAGGACAGCCCGCCGCTGCCGCCTGCCTGCAGCACCGTGTACTCGGACTGCTCGGAGATGAACGGCACCTCGGTGAACTTGCTGATGTGGTGCGCCGGCACCTGGCCCGAGTAGTGCGTGTTGTAGCTGAAGGTGTCAAGGCCGCTTGTGCTGAAGCTGGTCAGCCGCCACGGCCCGTCGACCACGCTCCAGATCTTGGAGGTCGCGTAGCTGGCGGTGTCGGTCGACTGGCCGTACAGGTAGTCGTAGACGGCCGTGCAGTCGGCGACCACCGCGGCGCAGTCGCTCTTGCCGGTGCTCGTTCTGTCCCAGGCCATCGGCATCGGGGTGATCTGGCTGAGCTCGTTCCCGGTGAACCAGGCAGTCGAGTACGAGCTCTTCATCACCATGGTGATCTCGTAGGTGCCGACCGCCTTGATGTCCTTGACGTTGTTCGGGAAATAGCCAGGGATGTAGCCGCCCCAGCCAACCGGCTTGGTCGCGCTGGACAGGGCGGCATCGGCCTGCTCCATGTGGATCCAGAACAGCACGTCCTGGGCGTCCACCGGCTCGCCGTTCGACCAGCGGTAGTTGTCCTTCAGCTTGATGGTGACCAGCCTGCCGTGATACGTCGGCGGGTCGGCGAGGCTGAGCTGGGTGTTCAGCGTCGGCTTGGTGCCGGTGCCGAACCAGTACAGCGGCCGGTACATGAGGTACTCAAAGTCGTCGGTGTTGGCCACGCTGAAGTAGGCACTCGGCGCGAACGGGAAGATCCAGGTCGGCTGCGAGCTGGGCGACTCCGCCCAGGTTGCGGTGCCGCCGCTGACCGGGGTGTCCCCGGCTGCCGACGGGCCGTCGGTTGGGCCGCATGCGGCCAGTAGCAGCGCCAGGCCAGACGCGGCGCAGCAGAGCGCCAGCACGCCGCGCGCCCTGCGATCCCGCCTGCCGCGCCTCCTCGCGCGTGTCAGCACCGCAGCCAGACCTTCTCGCATCAGGGAAACCGCCTGTCCTTCTCACGCGACGCAGCGTGCAGCCGCCGCACCCGATGGAGCACCTGCTCCGCTGAGGAATTATGTCCTATATTTCGCCGTATCGCCGCCACTTCAGGATCAACGCCCTCGCTCGCCGCATCGGGCATGACAGCTCACGGTTGGTGCCGACCTCGCGGCAGCCAGCAACGACCGGCGCAGACCCGTCGTTGCAGGACACTACCGGACTAATATGCGGTTCGCACGATAGACCGGCTGAACGGCCGACGAGCGCCAGCAGTCAGCCCCAGCGTGGGCGATCTTGGTGAAAGCCGACAGGGCCGGACTCTCTCGGGCGCGCCACGGCGAGCCGTGGCATCAAACAGCGCGAATCTGCCAAGCTAGCTTTGTGAGCCCGCAGAGCCGACGCCGTGATCCCGCCGGGGACCCGGGTCGGCTGGGCAAGCCAGGCGGCCACGCCGGCCAACTACGTTCGGCGGGCCTGGCCGCCCCGCCGAACGCGCTGTTCGCCGAGATGCTGCGGGCCGCACGCGAGCTGCTGGCGGTGCGCAGCCCGCTTGACGCCGAGCTGATGGTCAGCGAGCTGCTCGGCACCTGGTGGGGCCAGCGGCCTGGCAAGGCCGGGCTGCGCAATGCCAGGCGGCGCCGCGCCGACATCGAGGAATTGGTCGGCGAGGGCCTGGTCAGCTACGCCGCGGAGCAGGGCAGCCCGGCGGCGCTGGCGCTGCTGTCCGGGATCGCCTGCCTGGGCACGCCGCGCCAGGCAGCGCAGGCGGAGCAGGCTGCGCTCGCGCTGATGGCCGCCGGGGTCGCCAGGCCGGCCTGGGCGGAGCACGTGGGCGCCGTCGAGGCAGCCGAGTGCTACGTGAACTCCGACGCCTACGGCGACCGCGACGAGGTCGTCTGCGTGTTCAGCTATGCAGGCCAGGAGCAGCACGCGCTGGTCGTGGTGGTCGACTACAACGCCGCCGGGCTGGCCCGCGACGGCTGGGTCACCTCGCAGGTCGGCAAGCTGCTCGACTACTGCAGGGATGCCAGCCGCGACATGCCCGACGCTGGCCACGAGCCGGGCCGGTCGTCGGGTGACGACCAGGCAGCCAGCCAGCCGGCCGCGCTGCGCGCGTCATTCCGCCAGATAGACGCGCCGCAGGCGCGGCAGATCCTGGCTACGGCGCTCGCGGCGACCGAGCGGGCGGCCGAGCCGGCGGTGAGCGCCTCGTTCCCCTCCTATCACGCGTTCATCAGGGCACGGGTGCGCACGCTGCCGCCCGCGCTCGCCAGCGGCAGCGCCAGGGTGGCCGGGGCGGCTGTCGCGGCCGGCGACCGGGTGGCGCCCGCCATCACCGCGGGCGCGCGGCGGCAGCTCTGGCGCAAGGACCGGCGGGCCATGCTGGTGGCCGAGTTCCTTGCCTCGGACCAGGCCGAGGACCTGTCCGACCGGGAGTCGGCCAGCAGGTGCGCCGACCACATCGTGGAATACGGCTGCGAGCAGGACTTCGGGCGGCCGCTGCGGATGAGCCCGGCCAAGGCCGAGACCTTCCTGCTCGACTGGCTGCCGCGCAAGGTGATGCTGTCGCCGGCCGAGCAGGACGCGATGCCGCACGTGCTGCTTGCCTGGGTCAGGTGGGCGGGCGCCAGGTCGGAACTCGACGCCGCCGCCATCGGCGTCACGCTCGATGCCGTCGTCGACGGCATGCGCACGTTCGGCACGGTCTACAAGGACCCGTCGTCGTTCGGCCTCGAGCCCGAGCTGGTCGCCAGGCTGCTGCCGGACCGCGATCTTGAGGCGCTGGCCAGGCGGGCATTCGCGTTCCCGCTGCTGCGCGGCACCTACCGCGGCACCGACCTGGCGACGCTTGACCCGGCCAAGCCCGCCGACCGGCGCACGCTGCTCGCTGCCGATCATGACGACCGGCCCGGGCCGCGGGTCAGCGACGAGCACATCGCCAGGCACGTCTGGCTGGCTGACCGGCTCTGGCGCGGCGACCCGCCGGAGCTGTGGGACGCCGCGCAGCGGCTGCTCGACCTCGGCGAGGACCGGCACGAGGTGCTGCACTCGCTGATGAACGCGATCCGCGCCGTCGGGCAGGACGAAGACAAGATCGCAGCCGCGCTTGCGGACCTGCCGCCGGAGGAAGCCGGTTGACCCAGGCGCCGCGCGTCGTCGACCTCAACGCCGACCTCGGCGAGAGCTTCGGCGCCTGGCGGCTCGGTGATGACCACGGCCTGCTCGCGGTCGTCACCAGCGCGAATATCGCCTGCGGCTTCCACGCCGGTGACCCGCTGACGATCAGGCGGGCCTGCGCGGACGCGGTCGCCAACGGCGTCGCCATCGGCGCCCAGGTGTCCTACCGCGACCTGGCGGGCTTCGGCCGCAGGGAGATGACGGTGCCGCCGGCCGAGCTGGCCGCCGAGGTGCTCTACCAGATCGCCGCGCTGGACGGCGTGGCCAGGGCGGAGGGCGGCCGGGTGCGCTATGTCAAGCCACACGGCGCGCTCTATAACCGGGCGGCCCGCGATCCCGAGCAGGCCGCCGCGATCGCCGAGGCGATCGCCAGCTACGATCCGCGGCTGCCGCTGCTCACCCTGGCAGGCTCCGCCGCCGCAGCGGCCGCGCAGGAGGCGGGCCTGACCGTGGTGGCCGAGGCGTTCGCCGATCGCGCCTACAACGACGACGGCAGCCTGGTCAAGCGCGGCCAGCCCGGCGCCGTGATCACCGACGAGGCACAGGTCGCCGCGCGGACCGTGGCGATCGTCACCGGACAGGGCATCGAGTCGGCCGCCGGCGGCAGGCTGCGGCTGACGGCGCGCTCGGTCTGCGTGCACGGCGATACGCCAGGCGCGGTCCGGCTGGCCACCGCGGTGCGCGCCGCGCTCGAGCGGGCCGGCGTCGAGCTGGCGCCGTTCGCGTGAGGCAGCC
>JASHQL010000324.1 GCA_030039155.1 Streptosporangiaceae bacterium
AACCGGATGTGCCTGGCCGACACCCGGCTGTTCCTGCCTGGCCTGAACCTGGCCTATACCGACCGGGCGAGCATGGCAGCCTCGGTGGAGGTCAGGGTGCCGTTCGTGGACCCGGTCGTGGCCAGGGCCGCGTTCTCGGTCGACGGCAGCGCGAAGATCAGGGGCCGGCAGGGCAAGGTCGCGCTCAAGCAGGCGGCCGAGGCCTGGCTGCCCAAGGAGATCGTGCACAGGCCCAAGGCATCCTTCAGCGCGCCGCTGCGCGCCTGGGTGCGCGAGGACCTGCAGCCGCTCATCCAGGACGTGCTGGTCGGCGGCGAGCTGGTCGGCACCGGGATGATCAGCCAGGCGCCGCTGCGCCAGCTGATCGCGGACGAGCAGGCCGGCCGCGAGGACCGGGCCAAGCAGATCTGGCAGCTGCTCACGCTTGAGCTTTGGTACCGCAATGCCCTGTCGATGGGCGTGGCCGCATGACCGACCGCTGTTTGTCCTCGGGGGCGCGACCCCCCTTGGCCCCGCCGGGATGGATGAGATGAAGCAGATAGCGCAGAACTACAAGACCGGCGAGCTGACCGTGCTCGATGTGCCAGCCCCAGTCTGCCGCCCAGGCGGGGTCCTGATCAGGTCGCTGTTCTCGCTGATCTCGGCCGGCACCGAGGTGATGAAGGTGTCGGAGGCCAAGATGTCCATGGTCGGCAAGGCGCGGGCGCGCCCCGACCAGGTACGGAAGGTGCTCGACTCGGTGGCGCAGCAGGGCGCGCTCAGCACCTACAAGAAGGTGATGAACCGGCTCGACTCCTACACCCCGCTTGGCTACTCGCTGTGCGGCGTGGTCACCGAGGTCGGCAGCGGAGCCGAGGAGTTCAGGGTCGGCCAGCTGGTCGCCGCGGCAGGCAACGAGCACGCCTTGCACGCCGAGTACAACTGGGTGCCGGTCAACTTGTGCGTGCCGGTACCAGGCGGGGTGGCGCCAGAGCACGCCGCGTTCGCCACCGTCGGCGCGATCGCGATGCAGGGCGTCAGGCGGGCCGAGGCGCAACTCGGCGATACCGCGTGCGTCATCGGCCTCGGCCTGGTCGGCCAGCTCGCGGTGCGGCTGCTGATCGCCAGCGGGGTCAGGGTGGTCGGCCTTGACGTGATCGAGGACCGGTGCAGGCTGGCCGAGAAGGCGGGCGCTGTGCTCTGCGCCGCGCCGTCGGATGACGGCCTGGCCGCGGTCCAGCAGGCGCTAGCCGAGCTGACCGACGGCCGCGGCGCCGACCACGTGCTGCTGGCGGCCGGCGGCTCGTCCAACGGCCCGGTCGAGGCGGCCGCCAGGCTTGCCAGGGATCGCGCGCGGGTGGTGGACATCGGCAAGACCAAGCTCGACCTGCCGTGGAATGCCTACTACGACAAGGAACTCGACGTCAGGTTCTCCAGGTCCTACGGGCCTGGCCGGTACGACGACAGGTACGAGCTTGACGGGATCGACTACCCGGCCGGCTACGTGCGCTGGACCGAGCGGCGCAACCTGGCCTGCTTCCTTGACCTGATCGCCAGGCAGGACCTCGAGGTGGAGTCGCTGGTTTCCAACATCTTCCCGCTCGACCAGGCCACCAAGGTGTACGCCGACCTGACCGCAGGCTCGCTGCCAGCGGTCGGCGTGCTGCTCGAGTACCAGGCTGGCGACGCCGCCGAGGCCGACCGCAAGCCGCAGGCCAGCATGGTCAGGGCCGGTGCCGCGGTGCCAGGCACCGGACAGCGGCAGGTCGCCGTCGGCTTCATCGGGGCCGGCAACTACGCGTCCTCGATGCTGCTGCCACAGCTGGCCAGGATGGACTCGGTCAGGCTGGCGCACGTGGCCACGACCAGGTCGCTGTCCGCGGTGAACGCGCAGCGCCGGTTCGGCTTCCAGACCGCGTCGACCGACGCCGCCGCGGTGCTCGCCGACGACTCGCTCGACGCGATCTTCATCGTCACCCGCCACCACACCCACGCCGACCTTGTCTGCCAGGCGCTGCGTACCGGCAAGGCGGTCTTCGTCGAGAAGCCGCTCGCGCTGACCAGGCAGCAACTGCAGCGGGTCGCGGACACCGTCGCGGAGACCGGCAACGACCGGCTCCTGGTCGGCTTCAACCGGCGGTACGCCCCGCTGCTCGGGCAGCTGAAGTCCCAGTTCGGCGCGCCCGGCGGCGGCTGCGTGCTGCGCTACCTGGTGAACGCGGGCCGGCTCGACGCCAGCAGCTGGTACGGCAACGAGGAGCTGGCAGGTTCCAGGTTCAACGGCGAGGGTGGTCACTTCATCGACACGCTCAGCTGGTGGACGGGCGAGCTGCCGGCCGAGGTGTACGCGCTCTGCGGGCCCGAGCATGACGACGTGCAGGCGACCGTGCGGTTCGCCGGCGGCTCGACCGGGACGATCAGCTACGTCACGGCAGGCAACCCGCGGTACCAGAAGGAGACGCTGGACGTGGCGGCCGGCGGCCGGAGCGCGCGGCTTGACAACTTCAAGCAGGCGGCGGTCTGGTCGGGCCGGCGCAGGAACCTGCTCAAGGCGCGCGGCGGTCAGGACAAGGGCCAGCGGCAGCAGCTCGCCAGGTTCGTCGAGGCGGTCAGCACCGGCGAGCAGATGCCGATCTCGCTGGCTTCGCTGATGGCCACCACCACGGCCACGATCGCGGTGGGGGAGAGCCTGGCCAGCGGCCGGCCGGAGCCGGTATGACCACCGCTGAGTCGGCCGGGCTCGGCTGGTACGCGCGCAGGCTCGGCAGCATGTCGCCCGCCGAGGCACTCTGGCGGGCACGCGACCAGGCAGTCAGGGCGGCCTGGTCGGGCCGCCAGGTCAGCCGCGCGCAGTTGTCGGCCGGCCAGGCCGGTGCCGCGGCGGGGCTGGCGGGCGAGCGCGGGTTCACCGCGGTGCTGCCGCCGCAGGTGGCCTGCCAGGTGCCAGAGGCGGCGAAGAAGGCGGTGCTGGCCGCCGCCGACCAGCTGCTCGGCGGCGAGTGGGAGGTGCTCGGCGTCGCCAGGACCGACCTGGTGCAGCCTGACTGGTTCCGCGACCCGGTCACCGGACGGCAAGCGCCGGCTGACCGGTACGCGTTCCGGATCAACCACAGGTCGGAGGCGCAGACCGGCAACGTGAAGCAGGTCTGGGAGGTCTCCCGGCTGCAGCACCTCACCCTGCTGGCCACCGCGTGGTTCCTCAGCCACGACGAGGCGTACGCCCGCCGGGTCGCAGACCAGCTCAGGTCCTGGTGGCGGGAGAACCCGTTCCTGTCCGGCGTGCACTGGACCAGCGGCATCGAGATCGGCATCAGGCTGATCAGCCTGGCCTGGATCCGCAGGCTGCTCGACGACTGGCCGGACGCCGGCTCGCTGTTCGAGCACGATCAGCTCGCGGTCAGCCAGATCGGCTGGCATCAGCGCTACCTGGCCACCTTCCGCAGCCGAGGCTCGTCCGCGAACAATCACGTGATCGCGGAGGCGGCCGGCCAGCTCGTCGCCAGCTGCGCGTTCCCGTGGTTCGCCGACAGCGACAAGTGGCGCCGCCGGTCGGCGCGGCTGCTCGAGCGCGAGCTGATCCGCAACACCTTCCCGTCCGGGATCGGCCGGGAGCTTGCCTCCGATTACCAGTGTTTCGTGGCCGAGCTCGGGCTGCTGGCGGCGGTCGAGGCCGCCGCGGCGGGCCACCCGGTCAGTGAGGCGTGCTGGCAGCGGGTGTGCGCGATGGTGGACGGCGGCGCCGCGCTGCTCGACGAGCGGCTGCGGCCGCCGCGCCAGGGCGACGGCGACGAGGGCAAGGCGCTGCTGCTTGACGCGCCGGCCGCCAACCGGTGGCCATCCATGCTGGCCGTCGGCGCCGCCGTGTTCGGCCGCCTCGACTGGTGGCCGCGCACCACGGCCGATGCCGCAAGCACGCTGACCGGCGCCCTGATGCCGGGCACCAGGCAGGTCAGCGGCCGGCCAGAAGCCAGGCCATGGCAGTTCCCCGATGCCGGGATCACGCTGCTGCGCAGTACCGGCGAGCGGGATCCGGAGATCTGGTGCCGGTGCGATGGCGGGCCGCACGGGTTCCTCAGCATCGCGGCGCATGCGCACGCGGACGCCCTGTCGATCGAGGTCAGGTACGGCGGCGTGGACGTGCTGGCGGACCCTGGCACGTACTGCTATCACGGTGAGCCGGCCTGGCGGTCGTACTTCAGGTCCACCATCGCGCACAACACCGTCGAGATCGCCGGGCGGAGCTCATCGGCGGAGGGCGGGCCGTTCCTGTGGCTGCGGCATGCCAATGGCAGGGAGCTCGCGGCCAGCGACATCGGCGACGCGGTGGAATGGACGGCTGAGCACGACGGGTACGCCTCGCTGGACCCGCCGGCTGCACACCGGCGCTGCGTCCGGCTGGACCGGGCCTCGCGCACGATCGACATCGTGGACGAGGTGGCCGGCGGCCATGACGTGCGGCTGGCGTTTCACCTCGGCCCGGAAGTGGACGCTGAGCTGGCCGGAAGCCTGGCGGTGCTGCGCTGGCCCGGTACCTCGGCGCCCGGCGCGGCCAGGCTTGAGCTGCCTGCCTCGCTGGACTGGACGCTGCACCGCGGCCAGACCGAGCCAATCCTCGGCTGGTACTCGGCCGGCCTGGGGCGCCGGGAGCCGGCCTTTACCCTGCTCGGCTGCGGCAAGCCGGCCGCCGGAGCTTCGGCGGCGCCGCTGACCACTCGGCTTGAGTTCCTTGATGTGCCCCTGGCGACGATACATCCTGGTAAAGGATCAGCCGTATGATAGTGCGGCTTCGACATGCTGGCGGGAGGGATGTCGGAGATCCCCAAGGAGGCCGGATGAGCCATGGCACGGCTGATTTCCCACGATCAGCCGGTGACCCTGATCGCAGTGGCGACTTCGACCAGACCCTCACCATGCCGGCGCTCGGCTCGACCGCGCGTCAGAACGGGTCGTCCCCGGACGGCCAGCTGCCGTTTGACGACCTAGCCGAGCCAGAGTGGCCCGACGACGACCTGCCGGGCGTCACCGAGCGTGGCGGCGGCTTCCTGGCCGGTGAGCTGGCCGCCGGTCTGGCCAGCCTGCCCGCCGTC
>JASHQL010000325.1 GCA_030039155.1 Streptosporangiaceae bacterium
TACCTGATCGACTCGTCTGCCTGCCGGTAGATCTCCGGCCCGGCCGGCCGGCGCATCTCCTCGGCCAGGTGGCCGACCAGGCCGGCGGTCCTGGCCAGCAGCGCGAAGCCGCGCAGCATGTCCGGCTCGAAGCCGAGGTCGGCCAGCGCCGCCCCGCACACCCCCGCGCCGTTCAGCGGCAGCGTCCTGCCGATGACCTGCGGGTGCACCCGGCCGACGGCGGCGAACAGCCGCAGATGCGGGCCGAGCGTGCCTGACTCCTCGGCCAGCGCGAACATCACCGGCGTGCGCGGGTCGCCCGCCTTGTGCACCGGGTGGCCGAGGCCAGGCACCAGCAGGCCCGCGGCTCGCTGGCGGCGGACCGCCGCCAGCGCCAGCTCGTCCCAGCCCGCGTCGTCGGCAGGCAGCGGGCCGTCGTGCGCGGCCAGCGCGGCGGCAAGGAACTTGCCGCAGTCCTCGGTCACGCCCAGGTACCTGGACCCGCCGCCGAGCAGCCCGGCGGCCAGCGCGCCCTGCACCGACTCTGGCGCGCCGGTCAGCGTCAGCCTGGCCGCGATCGCCGACGGGGTGAACCCGTGGTCGGCGAGCGCGACCAGCACCGCTTCGAACACCCGCAGCTCGCCCGGCGCCGGCCTGCGCAGCGCCACCAGCCAGAACGCCAGCTCGCCGAAGCTGACCTGGCCCATCAGGTCGCCGGCCACGTCCTGGCCGAGCAGGTTGATCGAGGTGGCATCCGCGGTGCCGATCGAGGTCTGGTACTCGCTCATAGCGCCTCCTCGGCGTCGTATTCGCCGGCCTGATGTCCCTGCGGCAGCCGGTGCTTGGCCACCCTGGCGGTCGGCGTGCGCGGCAGCTCGCCGATGAGCTGCCAGTACCTGGGCACCTTGAAGGCCGCCAGCCGCTGCGCCGCGAACGCGCGCAGGCTGGCCAGGTCAGGCTGGGCGCCGCCGGCGGGCACGATGAAGGCCTTGACCTCCTCCTCGGAAAGTTCTGAGGGAACGCCAACCACCGCGCACTCCAGCACGTCCGGGTGCTCGGCCAGCACGTCCTCGACTTCCAGCGGGGACAGGTTCTCGCCCCGGCGGCGGATGACCTCCTTCACCCTGGCCACGAACGTGTACGTGCCGTCATCGCCGACGGTGACCAGGTCGCCGGTGCGCAGCCAGCCGCCGGCAAGCACCCTGGCGGTCTCCTCAGGCATGCCCCAGTAGCCGGGGGTCAGCACCGGGTTGCGCAGCTGCAGCTCGCCGCTCTCGCCCTGGCCAAGCTCGCGGCCGGCCTCGTCCAGCACCCTTGCCTCGTTCACGGTGCCGAGCACCGGGTGCTGGCGCACCGAGCCGAGCGTGCCGTACGGCCTGGTGCCCCGCGCCCAGATCAGCCCGTACGGCGACTCGGACATCGCGTAGCCGACCACGATCTGCAGCCCGAACCGCCGCTCGATCTCAAGCTGCCTGTCGCGTTCTGGCGCCGGGCCGGTGTAGCAGAGCCGCAGCGGCGTGTCGGCGTCGTCGCCGCGCTCCGGCTGCCGCATCAGGATCTCCAGCATCGCGCCGATCGCGTTGAACTCGGTGGCGCCGTGCCTGCGGGCCGCGTCAAGGAACCCGCTGGCCGAGAACCGGTCGAGCAGCACAAGGCCGCCGCCACAGGCGAGCGAGCCCATCACCGAGTAGGCGGGCGCGTTGATGTGAAACAGCGGCAGCGAGGTCATCAGCCGGTCGGCAGCGGTGAGCTGCATCCAGTAAGGGAAGCCCTCGCCTGCCATCGCGTAGGCCCGGTGCGTCTGCATGACCAGCTTGGACCTGCCGGTGGTGCCGGAGGTCGGAATCAGCACCGCCAGGTCGTCGGGGGTCACCGCGGGCAGCGGCCAGGCCGCAGCGCCGTCCGCAGCGGCAAGCCGGCCAGCATCGGCCCAGTACGCCGGGACCAGGTCATCGGCCAGCAGCAGCCGCGGCGCCGGGGCGCCCGCTGCCACGGCAGCGTCGGCCGCCGTCCGCACCAGCGGCGCCTGGCCGCCGTCGGTGACCAGCGCGGCCGGCTGCACCTGCCCGATCAGGCCCTCAAGCTCGGCCGAGGTGCCGCGCGGGTTGACCGCGACGGTGACCGCGCCGAGCCTGGCCAGCGCCAGCCAGCACAGCAGGTACGGCGGCGTGCTGGCCGCGGTGATCATGACCAGGTCGCCCTTGCCGAGGCCGGCCTCGTGCATCGCGACCGCGGTCAGGCCGACGGCTGCGACGGCGCCGCTGAAGGTCAGCGACCCTGCGTCGGTGCGCAGCCAGACCCCGTCCGGGTCCCGGCCCGCCGCCGCGTCAAGCAGGCCGGGAATGGTGCCGGCGTAGCCGCCGGTCATGACGACGGCCGCATTCTGCGGAAGGTCGTCGTGATCGCGTAATCCGTGGCCGGGCCGGTGGCCAGCCACCGCTCGGTGTAGCAGTCGCCGGCCAGCAGGCGGCCGGTCACCTGATAGCAGTCAGGCCCGCACTGGTGGCTGGCCTGCCAGCCGCCGCCGGACAGCAGCAGCCGGTAGAACGGCCGCCCGTCGGCGAAGCTGACGTCGATGCCGCCGTCGGCGCGCGCCCGGTAGCTGAGGCTGCGGCCGGCCGGCCCGCGGTGCGCGCCGAAGCTCAGCTGGCCGTCCTCGCGGTAGGCAAGCTCGTCGCTGCCCGGCTGGCCGGTGAACGTGGCCTCGCCGTGCCAGCTCCCTACCTGGCCGGTCAGGTGATCGGCCAGCTTCCGGTCAGCCAGCCAGCTGCCGCGCAAGAAGGCGATCGCGGGCACCGCGGGAAGCGTCACATGTTGCACGGTACCGGGTGCCAGATTCGCGCCGCGGTGCCCGTGGTAGGTTCCCTGCTCGTCTGGCCGCGACCCCCGGCGGCCCTGCGAGAGGCCAGCTCATGACCTACGCCCTGCCTGCCCGCAAGCGGCTGCCCGTGCTCGCTGACCTCGTTCCCGGTGCGCTGGTCAGGGACGTGCTGCTGGTCGCCGGAGCGGCCGGGCTGGTCGGCCTGCTCGCACAGATCTCGATCCACCTGAGCTTCACCCCGGTGCCGGTCACCGGCCAGACGCTCGGCGTGCTGCTGACCGGGACCGCGCTCGGCTGGCGCAGGGCGGCGGCCTCGATGGCGCTGTACGCGCTGGCCGGGGTGGCCGGCGTGCCCTGGTTCGCCGCGCACAGCAGCGGCTACCAGAGCGCCTCGTTCGGCTACATCGTCGGATTCTTCTTCGCCGCGACCGCCTGCGGCTACCTGGCAGAGCGCGGCGCTGACCGGTCGGTGCTGCGCAGCGTGCCAGCGATGATCGCGGCCGAGGTGATCATCTACGCCTTCGGCCTCGCCTGGCTTGCCGTTGACCTGCACCTGGGAGCCGCCGCAGCGATTAGGCTCGGTCTGACCCCGTTCCTGGCCGGCGACGCGATCAAGGCCGCTCTCGCGGCCGGGCTGCTGCCGGCGGCCTGGTGGGTAGTGCGGCGGGGCGGCCCAGGTGGGCCGGCGCCCGAGAGCGATGCGGGCCGAGACCACGGCGTGGCCGGCGGCGCGGTACCGTAGTCGAGCTGTCACTCCGAATCCTCCCCTGGCGTCCTGGTTGTGGCTATTGTGGACTGTCACGACCTGGCCCCCTTACCGCACAGACGGGACTGCTGCCCCCATGCCGCATGCCGAGCACCCTGACGAGCAGATCTTCCGCGGGCTGGTGGAGGCGCCTGATACCCGCGCGGTGACCGGGGCGGCGCTGGCGGCGTTCCGGGCGGCGTACCCGGATGTGAAGCTGGC
>JASHQL010000326.1 GCA_030039155.1 Streptosporangiaceae bacterium
GGCGGCGGCTCATACGCAGGCACCGGCGGCGGCTCATACGCAGGCACCGGCGGCGGCTCGGCTGCTGGCGGCTGGTATGCAGGCACCGCCGCAGCCGGCGGTGCCGGAACCGGCTCGGCTGCCTGGTAGGCAGCGGGCTCGGCTGGAGCCGGCTCCTCGGCGGGCGGCGCCGCTTCGGCCGCGGGCGCCTCGCCGCCTGCTGCGCCGTCCTCGTCGATGGTCGCGAGGGGCGCGCCCACCGCGACGGTCTCGTCCTCGGCGACGCTGATGCCGCGCAGGATGCCAGAGACCGGGGACGGGATCTCGGTGTCCACCTTGTCGGTCGACACCTCGAGGAGCGGCTCGTCGGCCTCGACGTGCTCGCCCTCCTGCTTCAGCCAGCGGGTAACTGTGCCCTCGGTAACGCTCTCGCCGAGCTGTGGCATCGATACGGTGACCGACATGGCGGCGTGACTCCTTCTTGGCTGGTCTCTACTGTGGGTCAGCCGTGCACATGCAGTGGCTTCCCGGCGAGCGCGAGGTGTGCCTCGCCGATTGCTTCTGACTGGGTGGGATGCGGGTGGATGAGCTGTGCCACATCAGCCGGCACCGCCTCCCAGTTGTAGATGAGCATGCCCTCGGCGATCAGCTCGCCGACCCGGGCGCCGACCAGGTGCAGGCCGAGCACGGGGCCGCCGCCTGCCGTCGCGATGACCTTCGCCGAACCCTGCGTCTGCAGGATCTGGCTCTTGCCGTTGCCGGCCAGGTCGTAGCTGAACTCTGTCACCTCGATGCCGCGGGCCGCAGCGGTAGCCGAGGTGATGCCGACCGAGGCAACCTCCGGATCGCTGTAGGTCACCCGCGGCACGCCGTCGTAGTCGATCGGCGTGACCCGCAGCCCGGCCAGCCGCTCGGCCACCAGGATGCCCTCGGCGAAGCCGACATGGGCGAGCTGCGGGCCCGGAGTGAGATCGCCCACCGCGGAGATCGTCGGCACGCTGGTCTGGCAGTACTCATCGACCAGCACGAAGCCGCGGTCCATCGCGACGCCGACGTCGTCGTAGCCGAGCCCGGCCGACACCGGGCCGCGGCCGACCGCGACCAGCAGCAGGTCGGCATCGATCGTGCCGCCGCCCTCCAGCGTCACCGTCACGCCGGTGCCGGTGTCCTTCACTGCCTCGAACCTGGTGCCGAGCTTGTAGCCGATGCCGCGCCGCCGGAACGCGCGCTCGAGCAGCTTGGAACTCGACTCGTCCTCAAGCGGCAGCAGGTGCGGCAGCATCTCGACGATCGTGACCTCGGCACCGAACGACCGCCACACGCTGGCAAACTCCACGCCGATGACGCCGCCGCCGAGTATCACCACCGAGGCCGGCACATAGTCGAGCGCGAGCGCTTGCTCACTGGTGATCACCCGGCTGCCGTCGATGGCCAGGCCTGGCAGGCTGCGAGATTCGGATCCGGACGCGAGCACGACGTGCGAGCCCTCGAGAACCCGGTCGCCGACGCGCACCTGGGTCGGCGAGATCAGCCGGCCTGCGCCCTCGACCACCTCGATGCCGCGGCTGGCGACCAGCCCGGTCAGGCCCTTCCAGAGCCTGGTGACGACCTTGTCCTTGTAGGCGTTGACGCCTGGCATGTCGATGCCGTCCAGGCTGGTGCGAACGCCGAACGCCGCGCCGTCCCGGGCGTGGTCGGCGATCTCGGCGGCGTGCAGCAGCGCCTTGGTCGGGATGCAGCCGCGATGCAGGCAGGTGCCGCCGACCTTGTCCTGCTCGATCAGCGCGACGCGGTTGCCCAGCTCGGCAGCGCGCAGCGCGCATGCATAGCCGCCGCTGCCACCGCCGAGTATGACGAGGTCGTAGCCGCCGCTATCGGTCACGATGAGACTCCTTGCTACTCGTATCCCGGCCAGAGTTACAGCCGGCCGTCGGCGACATCGCTGGCTACCTGCACGAGCATCCGCACTGCGGCTCCGGTGCCGCCCTTCGGCGTGTACCCGTATGGCTCGCCCTCGTGGAAGGCCGGGCCGGCGATGTCCACATGTGCCCAGCGCACGCCGGGCGGCACGAATTCCCGCAGGAAGAGCCCGGCCACCAGCATGCCGCCGTTCCGCTCGGCTGCCACGTTGGCGATGTCGGCTACCGAGGAGTCGAGCCCCTTGCGCAGTTCCTCAGGCAGCGGCATCGGCCAGGCCTGCTCACCCGCCCGCCTGGCCGCGCTCACCACGCCGTCCCTGGCCTGGTCGTCGTTGCCCATCACGCCGCTCACCCTGGTGCCGAGCGCGATCAGCTGGGCGCCGGTCAGCGTGGCCACGTCGATGACCAGGTCGGGGGAGTCCTCCGCCGATCGCGCCAGCGCATCGGCCATCACCAGCCGGCCTTCGGCGTCGGTGTTGAGCACCTCGACCGTCTTGCCGCCGTAAATCGTGATCACGTCGGACGGACGCTGCGCGGTGCCGCCCGGCATGTTCTCCGCTATCGCCAGGTACCCGACCACGTTCACGGCTGGCTTCAGCGCGGCTATCGCCTGCAAGGCCGCCAGCACCGCGGCTGCGCCGCTCATGTCCGACTTCATCGCCTCCATGCCCTTGGCCGGCTTGAGCGACAGGCCGCCGGAGTCGAAGGTGATGCCCTTGCCCACGAACACGACGGTCTTGCTGGCCGCCGGGCCGGCGTAGGCCAGCCTGACCAGCCTCGGCGGGTGCACCGATCCCTGCCCGACGCCGGAGATCCCGCCGTAGCCGCCGGCCCGCAGCGCCTGCTCGTCGAGCACCTCGACAGTCAGCCCGCTGGCTGCCGCAACCTCGCTGGCCCTGGCGGCGAACGACTCCGGGTACAGGTCAGACGGGCTGGTGTTCACCAGGTCGCGCACCAGCGTCACCGCGTCGGCCAGCACCTGTGCCCTGGCCGCCGCTGCGTCCGCGACGCCGCCGGCGGCCAGCAGCGTGAGTTCTGGTGCGGCCTGCTGTTCGCCGGTGTGATACCGGCCGAACCAGTAGCCGCCGAGCAGCGCGCCAAGCGCAGCGGCCTCGGCCTGCGCCGGATCCTCGGCGGGCAGCGCGATCGCGATCCGCCGTTGCCTGGGGCCGGCCAGCGACCTGACGGCTGCCCCGGCGGCGCGGCGCAGCGACTCGGCCGCGGCCTGCGCATCGCCGTTGCCCTCGCCCATCCCGACCGCAACCACCAGCGGCGCGGCAAGGTGGCCGGCCGACACGACTCTGGTCACCTCGTCCTGGCCGCCGGTGGCGCCGAGCGTGACCAGGGTGGCTGTCAGGCCGCCGCCGAACGCCGCGTCGACCTGCTCCGCGCCGGCCGCCAGCACGGGCCCGTCGGCGCCCTGCAGAACTCCGATGATGACCGCGTCCGCCGCTACCTCGCGCGGGTCGGCCTGGCTCAGGGTCAAGGGGGTGGCTGTCACACACCTGAGCCTAGTGCGCTGGCGGCCCGCCAAGGTGGCCGGCCAAGTTGTCAGTGCGGGTGACGATGAGACCTAACTCACGTCAGCTTTCCGAAGTGACAGCCGTTAGACTGATGTGCTCGCGCATTCGCCGTCCGCAGCCTGGGAGAGCCTATGGGAGCAGGAACTGGCGCGCTTTTCCTGGCCGTGTTCCTCGCCTGCGCCGTCGAGGCGGTCGAGGCGACCACGATCGTGCTGGCCGCCGGCACGGCGAGGAACTGGCGGTCCGCGACCACCGGCATGGCCGCGGCGCTGCTCGCGCTTGGCGTCATCGTCGCCGTCCTCGGCCCTGCGGTAACCGCGATACCGCTGCACTGGCTGCGGCTGTTCGTCGGGGCACTGCTGCTGGTCTTCGGCCTGCAGTGGCTGCGCAAGGCGGTGCTGCGGGCCAGCGGGCACAAGGCGCTGCACGACGAGGACCAGATCTTCGCCGAGCAGCTCGCCGCCGCGCGCGGCCAGCAGCAGCGCAAGGCCTGGCTGGTCACCGACTGGTACGGGTTCACGCTCTCGTTCAAGGGCGTGCTGCTCGAGGGTCTCGAGGTGGTGTTCATCGCGCTCACCTTCGGCAGCAACTACCACGACGTGCCGCTGGCAGCGGTCGCGGCCGGCTGTGCCGTGGTCGTGGTGGCCGGGGCAGGCCTGGCGGTCAGGGCACCGCTCGCGCGGGTGCCGGAGAACACCATGAAGTTCGTCGTCGGCATCATGCTGACCGGCTTCGGCATGTTCTGGGGTGCCGAGGGCGCCGGCGCGCACTGGCCAGGGTCGGACGCCGCGCTGCTCGTGCTGATCCCGGTGACCGGCCTGGCAGCCGTCGGTCTCGCGGCCTGGCTGCGCCGGCCTGCCGTGGCGTCGGCCGGCCCGCAGTCCCAGCAGGCGGCAGCCGGCCAGCTGGCCGGGCAAGCAGGCGGCGGCACCGCCGGAGAGGTGCGCTGACATGGCCGCACGGCTGCGCGGGTTCCTGGCCTTCTGGTACGACTTCGTGATCGGCGACGACTGGCTGGTCGCGGTCGGCGTGCTGGCCGGGCTGGCTGGCACCTACGCGCTGAGCCGGGCCTCGGTTCCTGCCTGGTGGCTGCTGCCCGTGCTGGTCGCGGTGTTGCTGCCGGTGAGCGTGCGCAGGGCGATCCGCAGGTAACCCAGATGGCCGCTGGTCAGCGGCTCTCGGCTTCCTCCGCGTAGACCCTCGCCGCGTATTCCTCGAGCCTGACCTCGCAGTGCGCGAAGGCCTCGAGCGCCGGCTGCCGCCCGGCCGCCCCGAACACGTCCCTGTCCTGGACCTTTTGCAGCCAGCTGCGCAGTTTCACCAGGTCGACCTCGTTCTCCTCAAGCTCGGCGTAGCTGAAATGACCGGCGTCGAACTCCTTCTGGATCTGGCCGAGGAAGTCCTCGCACTTGTCCACGATCTCCTCGTACTCGTCGTCGCGTGCCGCCTGGAACTGCGCCCTGACCTGCTGCTCGCCGGCCAGCACGCGGCAGGAGAGCAGCACCGCGGTGCCCGACATGTCGAGGATCTCGCTCCTGAGCTTGCGCAGCGCGCGCTCGGCCGCGGGGCTGGCAGGCAGCGCGGCGGCCGAGCTCTGCAGGTACACCGCGCCCAGGCTCTTGATCCGCCGCCACACCGTCGCACGCAGCCGGGTCGGCTCGGAAGGGACCCGGTAGATCAGCAGCAGCCAGCCGCCGGTGTCACCGCTCTGTGTCACCAGCCCATTCGATCACGAGCCAGGCTGGCCAGGCTGGTCCGCGGACCAGGCGTCGGTGGCCCGGCCCGCCGAGCCTGCCGACCAGGCATCGCCTGCTGATGACGGCTGCTCGCGCTCGGCGAGCCTGCGCGCCTGCACCGCCCGGCTGACAGCCTGGCTTGGCCGGCCGTTGCCCGCGGCTGGCCGCGCCTGCTGGGCCGGGATCCCCGCCGCGGAAAGCCGCCCGTCCTGGCTGGCGCCGATCCTGGCCATCAGCTCGGCATCCTCCCGGATCTCCTCGCTGGTCGGCGAGAGCGCCAGGGTGGCGGTGAGCACGAAGGCGAGGATGCTGATGCCCAGGATCAGCGGGAGCAGGAAGTTCTCCGCGGTGGCACCGCCGGAGCCGCCCATCACCATGCCGGACGCCGACGGCGCGCTGTACATCCGCATCGCGGCCATGCCGGTGTAGTGCATGCCGCTGACCGCCACGCCCATGATGAGCGCGGCGCCCAAGGTGCTCGCCACGCGGCGCATGTTGAGCGCGAACCACAGCGCGGCGGTCGCCGCCACGATGGCGATGACGATCGAGACCGCGAACAGCGCCGGATCATAGGTGATCTTGCCCGGCATGCGCATCGCGGCCATGCCCATGTAGTGCATGCTGGCAACGCCAAGCCCGGTCACCGTGCCACCGAGCAGCAGCGGCCTGATGCCCGGCTTGCTGAGCCCGACGATCAGCAGCCCGATGCAGACGATGACCACGGCGACGACCATGCTGAGGATCGTGATCGGCACGTTGTAGGTGATGGTCCTGCCCGGTATCGAGAAGCCGAGCATGGCGATGAAGTGCATCACCCAGATTCCGGTGGTGCCGATGGACACCCCGCCGAGCAGCAGCCATCTGATCCTGGCGGCACCTTGGTGCACCTGCGCCCTGGTCGTGCAGCGCAGGCCGAGGAACGCGCCGAGGCAGGACATCAGGTACGCGAGGCTCGGCGTCAGCAGACCGTAAGCAAAGTTATGGACATTTAGCATGAAAGATTAGGCCTAGCGTCTCTCGTCGATTCTGTCCTGATCTGCGACACGCTAAGCCGCGTGTCCGTTCGCGGGGTAGGGGTAGCCTAACGGGGCCAGCCGGGCGGTGCCCGGCCTATCGGGCGATTCGGGACTCAGGCGTCGCGATACTGACCGGCTCTGGCAGGCAGGACGACCGCGCTCCGGTCAGGGCTGACCGCCCGCCCGCACCAGGCCGTGCTCGTAGGCGAACACCACGGCCTGCACGCGGTCGCGCAGCCCCAGCTTGGCCAGCACCCTGCCGACGTGCGTCTTGACCGTCGCCTCGGAGACGAAGAGCCGTTCGGCGATCTCGCCGTTCGACAGGCCCTGGGAGAGCAGCACCAGGACCTCTCGCTCCCGCTCGGTGAGCTCGGCGAGCTGGGCCGGCTCCTGCTGCGCGGTGGGCAGCATGGGCGCGAACTGGTCGATCAGGCGCCTGGTGGTGGACGGCGCCACCACCGCATCGCCCGAGTGCACCGCCCTGATCGCGAACAGCAGCTCATCGGGCGGCACGTCCTTCAGCAGGAAGCCGCTGGCGCCGGCCTTCAGCGCGGCGAACGCATACTCGTCCAGGTCGAAGGTGGTCAGCATGAGCACCCTTGGCCGGTCGCCGGCCAGCCTGATCTGCCTGGTCGCCTCGACACCGTCCATCCTCGGCATCCGCGCGTCCATGATCATCACATCGGCCTGGTACCGGCTCGCGCAGGCGATGGCCTCGGCACCGTCGGCCGCCTCGGCCACGACCTCCATGTCCGGCTGGGCGTCGAGCACCATCTTGAACCCGGTCCTGACCAGCTCCTGGTCGTCGACCAGCACGATCCTGATGGTCACGCTGCGCCGCCAAGCCAGGCCGCGCTCGGCGACCGTGCTCCGGCCGGCTGTTCGTGGCCGGTTCCGGCGCACGGCAAGGTGGCGGTGACCCCGAAGCCGCCTCCTGGCAGCGGGCCGGCCCGCACCTCGCCGCCGTACATCGCGATCCGCTCCCGCATGCCGATCAGCCCGTGCCCTGCCGTGTCGCTGGCGATGCCGCCGCCCTGGCCGTTGTCGGTGACCTGCACCACCAGGGCCTGCGGCTGGTAGCTGAGCGTGACCGCGGCCGACGCCGCCAGCCCCGCGTGCTTGCGGGTGTTGGTCAGCGCCTCCTGGACCACGCGATAGGCGGCGAGGTCCGCGCCCTCCGGCAGCTCGCGCGGCGCGCCGCGCAGGCTGAAGGTGACCGCGAGGCCGGCCGACCTGGCCTGCTCCACCAGCTCACGCAGCTCCCCGAGGCCGGGCTGCGGCGCCAGCCCCGCCTGCTCCTCGCCGGTGCGCAGCACGCCGAGCAGCCTGCGCATCTCGGTGAGCGCCTGCCTGCCGGTGTCCGAGATGGCGGCGAGGGCCGCCCTGGCCCGGTCCGGGTCGGAGCCGAGCGCATAGCTGGCGCCGTCGGCCTGCACCACCATGACGCTGACGTTGTGCGCGATGACGTCGTGCAGTTCGCGGGCGATCCTGGCCCGCTCGGCGGCCGCCGCGATCTGCGCCTGCGCGTCCCGCTCTGCCTCAAGCCTGGCGGCGCGGTCCTCCAGCGCCGCGTAGTAGGTGCGGCGGTAGTTCATCGAGTCACCGAGCACCCAGGCGACGGCCACGGTCCCGCCGAACAGCACCACGCCGGTCGCCAGCAGCGACACCAGCGTGTGCTGCGGGGCAGTGGACCAGCGGGGCAGCGCGACCGCGAGGCCCACCGCGCAGACCGCCATCGCGGCCACCGAGTAGCGCCGCGGCCGGTACGCCGCCAGCGCGTACACCAGCACCGGGATCGTCAGGTCAGCGGGCGTCGGCCTGGCCACGACCAGCAGCTGCACCAGCCCGGCGGCTGCCGCGATGCAGAACGCGGTGACCGGTGCCCGCCGCCGGAATGCCACCGGCACCACCATGGCCACCGTCAGCGGCACATACGCCGACGGCAGCGCGATCATCTGCTGCACCCCGATCAGCAGCAGCACGGCCGCCAGCACGCTGTCGACGAACAGCTGGTGCTGGCGCAGCCAGCCATAGATCGCGTGCACGAGTCCAGCGTATTCCCGCCCTTCCCGCAGGTCGTCAGCCTCAGGTCCGACGCAGGCTCAGCCGGCCGGCTGACATCCGCGAGCCGATAGGGCCAGATGTGTACTACGCCGCATGCCGCGCATCGTGGTATATGTCGCGCATGACTGTGCCGCCGCGGGGAAACGACGCCGCTGGACCGCCCCAAGGCAACCCACCGCCGCCGGGCCAGCCGGCCCGCCGCCGCAGCGCCGCCTGGTTCGGGGCCGGCGGCAGGTCGGGCATGATCTACCGGTCCTGGATGCGAGCCCAGGGCTTCACCGCCGAGGTGCTCGACGGCCGGCCGGTGATCGGCATCGCCAACAGCTGGTCGGAGCTGACGCCGTGCAACGCGCACCTGCGCCAGCTTGCCGAGGCGGTCAAGCGCGGCGTCTGGCAGGCCGGCGGCTGGCCGCTCGAATTCCCGACCATGTCACTCGGCGAGCCGCTGATGCGGCCGACCGCCATGCTGTTCCGCAACCTGATGGCGATGGAGGTCGAGGAGACGCTGCGGGCCAACCCGCTGGACGGGGTGGTGCTGCTGTCCGGCTGCGACAAGACCACCCCGGCGATGCTGATGGCAGCCGCCAGCGTGAACCTCCCGGCCATCATGGTGACCGGCGGGCCGATGCTGAACGGCAAGTACCTGGGCAGGGACGTCGGGTCTGGCACCGAGGTGTGGCGGCTCGAGCAGGCACTGGCCGCCGGGCAGATCACCGAGGAAGACTGCATGTTCGCCGAGGCCTGCATGGCCAGGTCGAGCGGGCACTGCATGACCATGGGCACCGCGTCGACGATGGCCTGCATGGCCGAGGCGCTCGGCATGCAGCTGCCCGGATCGGCGGCCTGGCCAGCCGCGGACTCGCGCCGCCTGCGCACCGCCCAGCTCGCCGGGCAGCGGATCGTCGAGCTGGTCAGCCAGGACGTGCGGCCGGCCGACATCATGACCAGGCAGGCCTTCGAGAACGCGGTCATGGTCAACGCGGCGATCGGCGGCTCGACCAACGCGATCATTCACCTGCTCGCGCTGGCCGGGCGGCTCGGCGTGGCGCTGTCGCTCGATGACTTCGACGAGCTCGCCAGGCCAGTGCCGCTGCTGGTCAACCTGATGCCGTCCGGGCAGTACCTGATGGAGGACTTCTGCTATGCCGGCGGGCTGCCGGTGGTGCTGCGCGAGCTTGGCGGCCTGCTGCACACCGACCACGTCGGAGTCGGCGGGCAGCGGCTGGCAGCCAGCGTGGCTGACGCCGAGTGCTTCAACGGCGAGGTGATCAGGACCATGTCCGCGCCGCTGCAGCCGCCGGGCAGCGGCACCGCGGTACTGCGCGGCAACCTGTGCCCGGACGGCGCGGTGATCAAGCAGTCCGCGGCGTCGCCGCACCTGCTCAAGCACCGTGGCCGGGCGCTGGTCTTCGACTCGGTCGAGCAGTACCAGGACGCGGCGGCAAGCCCCGACCTGCCGGTCGACGAGACCACCGTGCTGGTGGTCAGGGGCGCCGGGCCGCGCGGCTATCCGGGCATGCCGGAGGTGGGCAACTTCGTGCTGCCGAGCAAGCTGCTCGGCCGCGGCGTCACCGACATGCTGCGGATCTCCGATGCCAGGATGAGCGGCACCGCGTTCGGCACCGTCGTGCTGCACGTATCGCCAGAGGCGGCGGCCGGCGGCCCGCTCGCGCACATCAGGACGGGTGACTGGGTGACGCTCGACGTGCCGTCGCGGCGGCTGGACTTCGAGGTGGACTCCGCCGAGCTGGCCAGGCGGCGCGCTCGCTGGGCCGCGCCGGCCAACCCGTACCCGCGCGGCTACGCCCGGCTGTACGTCGAGCACGTGCTGCAGGCGGACCGGGGCGCCGACCTGGACTTTCTGGTCGGAGCCAGCGGCAGCGACGTGCCGCGGGACAATCACTAGATGCCGTCCGCCGAGTCGACCTGCGTGTTCTGCGACATCGTGGCCGGCCGGCACCCGGCTGACCTGGTGTTCTCCGACGAGCTCACGGTCGCCTTCCTCGACATCAGGCCGGTGTTCAAGGGACACCTGCTGGTGCTGCCGAGGCAGCACGTCGGCACGCTGGCTGACCTGCCTGCCGAGCTGGTCGGACCGTTCTTCCAGCGGGTGCAGCTGGTCAGCGCGGTGATGCCGGAGGCCATCGGCTGCCAGGGCACGTTCGTCGCCGAGAACAACGTGGTCAGCCAGAGCGTGCCGCACCTGCACGTGCACGTGGTGCCGAGAACCAAGGGCGACGGGCTGCGCGGCTTCTTCTGGCCGCGGCAGCGCTATGCCAGCGCGGACGAGGCCGCCAGCTACGCCGCACGGCTGCGCTCGGCAATCGACGATCGGCTGGCCGCCAGCTGAGTAGCGTGGCAGCGTGCCGGAACGACCGCGGGTGCTGCTGTCGGCCGCGATGTCGGCCGACGGCTACATCGACGACGCCAGCAACCGCAGGCTGATCCTGTCCGACCCGGCCGACCTTGACGCTGTCGACCAGATCAGGGCCGCCAGTGACGCCATCCTGGTTGGCGCGCAGACGGTAAGGAGCGACGATCCGGCGCTGCAGGTCAAGTCCGCTGACCGCCGCGAGCAGCGGGTCGGGCGCGGGCTGCCGGCCAGCCCGCTGCGGGTGACGGTGACCGCGAGCGGCGACCTCGACCCGGCCGCACGGCTGTTTAGCGGCGGCGGCACGCTGCCACTGGTCTATGCGCCAA
>JASHQL010000327.1 GCA_030039155.1 Streptosporangiaceae bacterium
CCGACGCCGGCTGCCGCGCCGGGTGCCGCGCCGATGGTCGGCGCTGACCCCCAGGCCGGATCGGCGTGCGAAGCCGGAGCCTGGCCCCCGGCAGCGGTGGCCGGCGGCGCGGCAGGCTTGCTCCGCGCCGCGACCAGCGCGCCGATCAGGAGTGCGACCGCGATCGCCAGGCAGATCACCACCCTGATCAGGTGATGCCCGTGATGCGACCTGCCCTCCACGAACGTGGGCAGCACGCTGGCCTTGAAGAAGAAGACCGCGGCCAGCGCCAGGAAGAGCACGCCGATGACCGCGAGCAGGATGGCCAGGCCACGCCGACCTGACGGACTAGCCCCCGAAGAAACACTCACGCTGACCTCCCGATCGTCAGCAAGCAGTTTGCACAGCGCCAGCAGGATGGCCGGTCACGCGGCCCAGAACAGGTCAGCCTGGTATTCGGCGGCGGTTACCGCCCGGCCTGGCGGCGGGTGCGCAGGAAATCCCTGACCACATACTCGCCCAGGCTGTCCGGCATGGCTCGCAGGACCCTGCCGCCATTGCGCCGTGCCACCTCGTCAACGAACGAGGTCAGTCCTTCGTCATCGGCCAGCATGAAGATATTCAGCGTGGCCCGCCGCCTGGTCATCTTGTCCACCTCGGCCAGGGTCAGCTCAAGCGTCTCCGGCGACGGCGGCCAGTCGAACCAGAACCTGCCATCCCTGCGCAGGTGCGCCGTCGGCTCACCATCGGTAATGATCAGCACCACCGGGTTGTGCTCTGGCCGCCGGTCCAGGTAGCGGCCGGCCAGCACCAGCGCGTGATGCAGGTTGGTGCCCTGCACCATATCCCAGCTCAGCCCGGCAAGCTCGGTCTCCCTGAGTTCCCTGGCGTAGTTGGAGAAGCCGATCACCTGGATCGCGTCCTGCGGGTACCTGGTCCTGACCAGCGAGTGCAGCGCGAGCGCGGTCTGCTTGGCCGCGCCCCAGGTACCGCGCAGTGCCATCGAGTAGGACAGGTCGACCAGCAAGCAGACAGCGGCCGACGTGCGCCGCTCGGTCTCCTCGATCTCGAAGTCGGCGACCGACAGCCTGACCCGCGGTAGCGGCGGTGTCGTTCCGGAGAGCAAGCCCCCCGGAACCCCCCGCAGTGTCTGCCCGGGGGGACGACCCCCCGGAACCCCCCGCATGCCGCTACGGAGCAGTGCGTTCCGTACGGTGGCGGCGGCGTCGATGGCCTGCTCGTCGCCGAACTGCCACGGCCTGGTGCTGCCTGTGTAGTCGCCGGCCTGGCCGGCGTCGTGCTGGTCGTGATCGCCGAGCCTGCCCTGCGGCAGGTCGGCGAATACCCGGCGCAGCGCGGTGTCGCCGAGCCGCCTGACCGCCTTCGGGGTCAGCTCAAGCTTGCCGTCGGCACGCTGCAGGTAGCCCTGCTGCTCAAGCTCGCGCTCGATCCGGCGCAGCGCGGCCATGTCGTCCACCGCCTGGCGGCCGAGCGCCCTGCGGATGGCTTCCTCGTCCACGTCGTCGAGCCTGGCGCCTGGATAGTCCTGCCGCAGCGCGTCCTCGAGCTCGGCCAGGTCGGCGAGTTCGGCAAGCGCGGTCGTCGCGTCGCCGAGGCCGAGCGGCTGCTCGCCGGTCATCCTGGCTGGCCGCCCGCCCATGCTGTCGAAGTCGGGGCGCCGCGCGTGCAGCGCGTCGCTCAGCCTGGCCATCTCGGCGGCCAGGCCAGCGTCATCGAGCGCCTGCGCCATCAGCCCGGCCAGCTCGTCCCGCTGCTCGTCGGTGAGCGAGTCGAGCAGCCGTTGCGCCGCCGCCATCCGGCGAACCAGCGAGTCGACAAGCTCCTCCAGGTTGGCTGGCGAGTCCGGGAACATCTCCCCGTACTTGCTCATGAACTGCTCGAAGTCCGCCTGCGTGTGCTCGCCCCTGGCGTCGGCATCGAGCATCGCGTTCAGGTCGGCGAGCATGTCCTTGACCCGCTGCATTGCCTGCGGGTCGGGCTGCTGCAGCGCGTTCTTCATGCCGCGGAACTGGCTGTCGAGCACCTCGCGGCGAAGCAGCGACTTGAGTTCCTCGAACGTCTGCCTGGCGGCAGCAGACTGCCAGTCGTAATCGGTGAGCCGCCTGATCGCCTGCGCGGTGTCGGCGGGCAGCCCGTCCAGTTCAGCCTCGCGCAGCCTTGCCTCGTCGCTCGGGTCGGGGAACAGCTCGGCACGCTCCTGCCCGATGGCGGTGTCGAGCAGCGCCCGCACCTGCTCGAGGATGCCGTCGAGGCGGCCGCGGCTGCGTACCTCGCGCTGCCGGTCGCGCACCCGGCGCAGCAAGTCGTCGAGCCCGCGGTGGCCGGACAGCCCGCGCCTGAGCAGGTCGCGCAGCGCGCTGGCCGGGTCCGCGCCGTCCAGCACGGAGTCACCGAGCGCGTCCACGGCACCGCGCACGTCATAGGGCGGCTCGAGCGGGTCGGGCCCGTCCCGGTACTCCCCGTAGCGGTAGCCGGTTCGCACTTGCCTACGTCCCCCTGGTCAGGTCCGGTACAGCGCGCCGCCGTCGACTTCGTCCTTGGACAGCCGGCGCATCAGGTAGAGGCCCTCGAGCGCGAACTCGAGCGCGGCGGCGGCCTGGCCGAGCGACTCCCCGCCGCTCATGTCGAGCCGTTCCATGATTTTCGCCAGGCCGTGCACCTCGCCGATCCTGCGCAGCAGGTCGGCGGCCGGGACCAGGTCGCCGGTCTCGACAGTGCCGCCCTCGGCGAACCTGGCCAGCAGGCCGGTCAGGTCGGCGCTGCCGAGCGCGGCCCTGAAGGTGTCGCTGGTGGCCCTGCGCAGCAGGTGCTCGAGCACCTCCTGCTCCCTGCCCTCCTCGCTGACCTCGAACTCCACCTTGCCGCGCAGCGTGGAGATGACCGCGGGCAGGTCGCACACCCTGGCCACCGGCTGGTCCTCGCCGCTGATCGCGGCGCGCCTGACGGCCGACGCGGTGACCGCCTCGGCGGCGGCGATGGCGAACCTGGCCGACACGCCGGACCTGGAGTCGACCGCTGGCGAGCTGCGCACCAGCCTGGTGAACCGCGCGATCACCTGCACCAGGTGCTCGGGCAGCACCGCGTCCGAATCGGCGCCGCCCCAGGCCAGCTCGGCCTCCTGGCGGATCAGCGCGAGCTCGTCGGCCAGCGTCGGCGGATAGTGGGTGCGGATCTCCGCGCCGAACCTGTCCTTCAGCGGCGTGATGATCCGGCCCCTGTTGGTGTAGTCCTCTGGGTTGGCGCTGGCCACCAGCACCAGGTCGAGCGGCAGCCGCAGCGCGTAGCCGCGCACGCCGATGTCGCGCTCCTCGAGCACGTTCAGCAGCGACACCTGGATGCGCTCGGCGAGGTCGGGCAGCTCGTTCAGGCAGAACAGGCCGCGGTTGGTGCGCGGCACCAGGCCGAAGTGAATCGTCTCAGGGTCGCCGAGCGTCCGGCCCTCGGCCACCTTGACCGGGTCGATGTCGCCGATCAGGTCGCCGACGCTGGTGTCCGGCGTGGCCAGCTTCTCGCCGTACCGGTCACCGCGGTGCCGCCAGGTCACGGCCAGCTCGTCGCCCTGCTCGGCGGCCAGCCGCCGGCAGCGCGCGCAGCCAGGCTGGTACGGGTGGTCGTTGATCTCGCAGCCTGCGATCGCGGGCGTCCACTCATCGAGCAGCTCGGTCAGCGTCCTGATCAGCCGGGTCTTGCCCTGTCCGCGCTCGCCGAGCAGGATCACGTCGTGCCCGGCGATGATCGCCCGCTCCAGGTGCGGCAGCACGGTCTGGCCGAAGCCGATGATGCCGGGGAACGGATCCTCGCCAGCGCGCAGCCTGGCCAGCAGGTTCTCCCGCATCTCCTGCTTGACGCTGCGATGCTGGTGACCGCTGTCACGAAGCCCGCCGAGCGTGCTGATCGACGGGGCGGGCGACACGGGCGCGGTACTTGCTGACGGCTGCTGGCTCGTAGGCTGCACCATTCGACACTATGTCGATGTAGGCCAGGTCCGCATCTTGGGAGGTCCGCCGTGGGGGATTCCCGCCCGGTACTGGCGGTCGATATTGGCGGCACCAAGCTCGCCGCCGGGCTGGTCGAGCCGGCCGGCCGGGTGCTGACCTGGGCGCAGACGCCGACGCCGCGCGAGCTTGACGCCGAGCAGCTGTGGCGGACGCTGGCCGCGCTGATCGACCGCGTCATCGACGCCGCTGACGTGGGCAGAGCCGACCTGCAGGGGGTTGGCTGCGGCTGCGGCGGCCCGATGGAGTGGCCGGCCGGCCTGGTCTCGCCGCTGAACATTCCCGGCTGGCGCGGCTTCCCGCTGCGCAGCCGGCTGGCCGAGCTGTTTCCCGGCATGCCGGTCCGGGTGCACAACGACGCGATCTGCCTGGTGGCCGGCGAGCACTGGCGCGGCGCCGGGCGGGGCAGGGACAACGTGCTCGGCATGGTGGTCTCCACCGGCGTGGGCGGCGGGCTGATCCTTGACGGCAGGCTGATCGAGGGCGCCTCCGGCAACGCCGGGCACATCGGCCATGTGGTGGTCGATCCCGACACCGGCCCGCGGTGCGCCTGCGGCGGCGTCGGCTGCCTGGAGGCCATCGCCCGCGGGCCGGCCCTGGTGACCTGGGCGCAGCAGCAGGGCTGGCGGCCGGACCAGCCGGATGCGACCGCCAGGGAGCTTGCCGACGACGGCGCGCTCGGCCACCCGATTGGGCTCGCCGCGATGCGCAGGGCAGGGCGCGCGCTCGGCATCGCGGTCGCCAGCGCGACCAGCCTGTGTGACCTCGAGGTGGTGTCGGTCGGCGGCGGGCTGTCGCAGGCCGGGCCGCTGCTGTTCGACCCGCTGGAGGAGGCGCTGCGGGCGCACGCGCGGCTTGAGTTCGAACGGCAGGTCACGGTCGTGCCCGCCGCGCTCGGGCAGAGCGCCGGCCTGGTCGGCGCCGCCGCCATGCTGTTCGCCGCCGACAGGTACTGGGCCGGCGACTGAGGGCGCTGGTGCGCAATCTCGCTGGGGGCGTCCCAGGGGAGATTGCCGCACCGGCGGCTGCCAGACTGCACCATATGGCGACACCGACCCCCGCGGTCAGCCTGGCCGACGTGCAGGCAGCGCGGGAAGAGATCCGCGATCAGGCCAGGCTGACCCCGCTGCTCGAGTCCGCGGCGCTGGCCGAGCTGGTCGGCGGGCCGGTCTACCTCAAGTGCGAGAACCTGCAGCGGACCGGGTCGTTCAAGGTGCGCGGCGCGTTCGTGCGGATCGGCAGGCTGTCGGCGGCCGAGCGGGCGCGCGGCGTGGTGGCCGCGAGCGCCGGCAACCACGCGCAGGGCGTCGCGCTGGCCGCCGCCACCCACGACGCGAAGGCCACCGTGGTGATGCCGTCCTCGGCGCCGCTGCCGAAGGTCGCGGCCACCAGGTCCTACGGCGCCGAGGTGATCCTGCACGGCAGCACCGTCGAGGACGCGCTGGCCAAGGCAAAGGAGCTGGCCGAGTCGACCGGGGCGATCTTCATCCACCCGTTCGAGCACCCGCACGTGATCGCCGGGCAGGGCTCGGTCGGCCTGGAGATCGTCGAGCAGTGCCCGCAGGCGCGAACCGTGGTGGTGCCGGTCGGCGGCGGCGGGCTCGCCTCCGGAGTGGCGGTCGCGGTACGCGGCCTGCTCCCGCAAGCCAAGGTGATCGGCGTGCAGGCCGAGGCCATCGCGCCGTTCCCGGCGTCACTCGCCGCCGGTCATCCGGTCCAGGTCAAGCCGGCGCCCACGATGGCCGACGGGATCGCGGTCGCGCGGCCAGGCGAGCTGACCGTCAGCCTGCTCGGCGCGCTTGCCGAAGGAGTGCTGACGGTGACCGAGGAGAACCTGTCCCGCGGCCTGCTGCTCTGCCTTGAGCGTGCGAAGCAGCTGGTCGAGCCGGCCGGCGCGGCCGGGGTAGCGGCGCTGCTCGAGCACCCGGCCGCGTTCCGGCCGCCGGTCGTGGTGGTGCTGTCCGGCGGCAACATCGACCCGCTGCTGCTGTCCAAGGTGCTGCGGCACGGCCTGGCCGCGGCCGGCCGCTACCTGGCCTTCGGCTGCCGGCTGCCGGACCGGCCTGGCGCGCTGGCCACCTTGCTGGCCGAGCTGGCCGGGCTCGGCGCGAACGTGCTCGACGTGGTGCACGAGCGCGGCGCCGCGGACCTGCGGGTGGACGAGGCCGAGGTGCTGCTGCACGTGGAGACCAGGGGCGCGGCGCATTGCGACACGGTGATCAGCGAGCTGCGCAAGTCCGGTTACACGCTGCGGTTCGGGTAGCCGCGCTTCACCACCACGGTGCGCGCCGCCTTGTCGTGCAGGCACTGCACCGAGGAGTCGAACAGCAGCCAGCCGTTGTCGGCCAGGAACAGGAACACCCCGAGCGTCGGCACCACCTGCAGCAGCACGAACACCCCGGCCCTGAGGCCGGCCGCCAGCAAGCCGACCTTGGACCTGTCGGCCGCGGTCAGCACCAGCGTGCCGACCGCGCGCTTGCCGAGCGTGCTGCCCCACAGCGCGGTCAGCAGCCAGTAGTAGAAGAACGAGATGACCACCACGGCCAGCGTGGCCAGGTACAGCGAGCCGGCCATCGACGACACCGCGTTGCTGATCTCGGCCTGCACCTGGGTGGTCGGCCCGCCGTGGTACTGGCCGAGGATCTGCTCGAACCGGCGGGCGAACTTCGTCGCGGCCGGCAGGAAGAACGGGCTGGCGATCAGGCTGATGATCAGCGTGTCCAGCAGCCAGCCGACCAGCCTGCGCCAGCGCTCGGCCAGCGCCGGATCGGCCCGGGCGCCGGCCGGCTGGGCGGCATAGGC
>JASHQL010000328.1 GCA_030039155.1 Streptosporangiaceae bacterium
ATCCGGCCCCAGGCGCCGTGCCGGCCGGCCGCGGCCCGGCACGCGGCCGACCTGGCGCACGCCTGCGCGAAGGCCTTGCGCGCGGTCACCACGGTGGTGGTGTACCAGGGGTCGAGCGCGAGCACCTGGTAGGTCGAGTCGAGCGTCACCGACCTGAGCTGGCTCGCGTACCGCGAGGCGAACACCTGCGCGAACCAACTGCCGTAGGAGTCCCCGTACAGGTCGACCCGGCCGAGCCGGAGCGCGCGCAGCACGCGGGACACGTCGCGGGCCGAGTAGGCGGTGTTGAACAGGTCGGAGGCGTGCACCCAGCCGCCGCCGCGGTACCGCCAGGTGTGGTTGAGCTGCCGCCCGCAGGCGGCGACCTGCCGGTTGAACGCGGGCCCGTACTGGTGCTGCGGCCTGCCGAAGTGCTCGAGGCCAGGGCAGTTCAGCAGGGTGGAGTTGCCGGTGCCACGCAGGTTGACCAGCAGCAGGTTGCGGGTGCGGACCAGGGTGCCCATCATCGCCAGGTACTCCGGCTCGGTGCCGGTGGTCGCGAAGCCGGGCCCGCCCTCGACCGCGAGCACCGTGCCGACCGGGTGCGGGGCCGGCAGCCAGCGGAACCCGATGCTGATGTCGGGGCTGGCCGCCGACGAGTAGTCGAGCGGCACCCTGATCGTGCCGCAGTAGGTGAGCGGGCGCTTCGCGCACCGCGTCAGCCGCAGCGAGCCGACCCGCCTGCTCGTCGACGACGGGCCGGCCGCGTGCGGCCGCGCAGCCGCGGCCGCAGCCGCCGGAGGTGCTGACCCAAGCAGTGCGCCGCCAACCGCGAGCACGCTGACTGCCGCGATGATGCGCGGTGCGGTGTTGACCCGGAACCTGACCATGCCTGCCATTGTCCGACTTTCTCAGCTGCCGTAACCGATCCTGGCCATCTCGGCCGTCACCTCGGCCAGTTCGGCGGCCGACAGGATGCGCGGCTCGCCGTGGCAGCGGGCCAGCCGGTAAACCTGCGCCAGCCACTCAAGCAGCACGGCCCGCTGGTACGCCTGGTCCAGGCTGCCGCCCCAGGTGACGGCGCCGTGGTTCTGCAGGATCACCGCGGACCGCTGGCCGGCCGCCCGCACCGCCGCCGCGGCGAGTCCGGCCGAGCCGAACCGCTGGTACGGCGCCACCGCCACCGGCCCGCCGAGCGCGGTGATCGCGTAATGCACGGCGGGCAGCACGGTGCAGGCGGCCGACAGCGCCACCACCTCGGGCGAGTGGGTGTGCACCACGGCGGCGGCACCGGTGGCCGCGTAGACCGCCAGGTGCATCGGCGTCTCCGAGGACGGCCTGCGGGTGCCCGCGCCCGCCGTGCCCGGCCCGACCAGGCAGATGTCGGCCGGCCTCAGCGCCTCGTAGGCCAGCCCGGACGGCGTGATCGCGACGGTCTCGCCGATCCGGACGCTGAGGTTGCCCGCGCTGCCGACCGCCAGCCGGTCGGCGACCAGCCGGGCGCCGTACCGCACCAGCTCGGCACGCGCAGTGGTGAGCCCGGCGGGCTCGGCTTCGGCCATGAGGGCGAGGCTAGGCTGCGCATGTGCTGCCCACCAAGCATCTGCTGGCTTTCGTGCTGCTGTCCTACGCGCTCATCATCGTGCCGGGCCCGAATGTCCTGTTCGTGGTCAGCCGGTCCCTGCAGCTTGGCAGGCTGGCCGGGATTGCCGCCGTGATCGGCGGCCAGCTCGGCGTCTACGTGCAGGTCATCGCGGTGGCGCTGGGGATCGGCGAGCTGGTCGAGCAGTCGGTGGCGGTGTTCACCGCGATCAAGCTGGCCGGCGCGATCTACCTGATCTTTCTTGGCGTGCAGGCGATCAGGCACCGCAAGTCGCTTGCCGCGGCGCTCGGCACCCAGCAGCTGCCGCGGGCCAGTACCGGCAGGATGCTCCGCGACGGCTTCATGGTGGGCCTCGGCAACCCCAAGGCGATCGTGTTCTTCGCCGCGGTGCTGCCGCAGTTCGCCGACCGGTCGGCCGGGCACGTGCCGCTGCAGTTGCTGCTGCTCGGCGCGATCTTCATGGGCATGGCGCTGATCTCCGACAGCATGTGGGCGATGGCAGCGGGCACCGCAAGGTCCTGGTTCGCCAGGTCGCCGAGGCGGCTGGAGCGGATCGGCGGGGCCGGCGGCCTGGTGATGATCGGCATCGGCGTCAGCCTCGCGCTCACCGGCCGCAGCGACTAGCTCGGCACCCAGGCCGGGTCAGGTCTGCATCGGCATCAGCTCGGCCGCGAACTGCTCGGTGAACCGCTCGACCGGCGTGCCAGGATCGGCCGGCCTGACCACGAACTTGCTGAGGCCAGCGTCGATGTAGCCCTCGATCAGCTCGCGCGCCTGCGGCCAGCCGGCCGCCGCGAGCCGCGCTGGGTCGACGCCTGGCCGCCGCTGCTGCACGGCCCGAGCCAGCTCGGCCGGAATCTGCCCGGCTCCGACCGCCAGGCTGATGCCGAAGTGCTCTGGGTCGACCTCGCGGCCTGCCTGCGCCGCGGCCTGCTGGATCGCCTCCCGGCCGGCCCGCGCCTCGGCCGGGGTCAGGAAACTGCCGAGCCAGCCGTCGCCGAACCTGCCGACCCGGCGCATCGCGGCCGGCGCGCTGCCGCCAAGCCAGATGTCGAGCGGCTTGGCAGGCCGCGGGCCGATGTTCACCTCGGCGACCGAGAAGAACTCGCCGTCGAACGACACGCTGTCCTGCGTCAGCAGCAGCCTGAGCAGCTGCATGGACTCGTCGAATACCGCGGCGCGGCGGCCGGGCGGCACGGTGAAGGCGGCGACTTCGGCCGGGCGGGCCGGGCGCAGCCCGAACACCGGCAGCACCCGGCCTGGCGCCAGTCCCGCGAGCGTGGCCAGCTGCTTGGCCACCAGCACCGGATGGCGGCCAGGCAGCACCGCGACCCCGGTGCCCACCTTGAGCCTGACCGTCCTGGCCAGCGCGTAGGTCATCCCGATGAACGGCTCGGCCAGCGGGCCGTGCAGCACCTCGCTGAGCCACAGCGAGTCCACCCCCGCGTCTTCCAGGCGCCGCACCGCGGCTGCCAGCTCGGCCGGCCGCGCGGCCGCGCCAAGGCTGATCCCGACCCTTATCTTCATGACCCCATCCGATCACGCCGAGCGGCGGCAGCTCCCCGCGCCCGCAGGCCGCCGGCTGGCGAGCGTGAGTAAGCTCGGGCTATTCGTTCCCATCTTGATGTCAAGATTTTTGGAAACGAGGACCACCATGCCGATCCACCATGTCCAGCTGGCCTGTCCCAGGGGGACGGAGCAGGCACTCCGCGGCTTCTACGCCGGCGTGCTCGGGCTCACCGAGATCGACAAGCCGCCGGCCCTGGCGGCACGCGGCGGCTGCTGGTTTCGCGGCGACGGGATCGAGCTGCACCTCGGCGTCGAGGACGACTTCAGGCCCGCGCGCAAGGCGCATCCGGGGCTGCTGGTGACCGGCCTGGATGACTGGGCGGGCCGGCTGGCCGCGGCTGGCTACCCGGTCAGCTTCGACGACGAGTTCCCCGGCATGCGCCGCTTCTACAGCGAGGACCCGCACGGCAACCGGCTCGAGTTCCTCGAGCCACTCGGCTGAGCGTCCCTGACCTCTCAGGGCAATATGGCTAGGCGGGTGACACCTCGCGCACCTCGCGCGGCACGCTCCGCCCGGCAAGCACCCAGTAGACCAGCGCGCCGACCACGATGCCGATCGCCCAGCTGAAATCGCCGTCAGGCAGGCCGGGGAAATTCTTGGAGATCGGGCCGATGTAGGACGGGAAGGCGAAGTCCGCGTTGATCCACATCAGCGCGGCGCCCATGCCAAGAACCTGCGCGATGACGGCCGGCCAGTGGATGCCGCCGTTGCGCCAGTAGATGCCGTCACGCGCCGACTGCAGCGACAGCGCGTCGTAATCCCGCCGGCGCAGCACGTAGTCCGTGAGCAGGATGCCGAACCAGGGCGCCAGCCACACCACGATGTACAGCAGGAAGCCGGAGAAGTCGGTGTAGAAGTTGCCGTGGAACAAGATGATGCCGGTCACCACCGCGCAGATCACCGTGTCGATGATGACCGCGCCCCAGCGTCTGACCGGCAGGCCGAGCGCCTGCAGCGTGACGCCCGAGGAGTACATGTCGATCGTGTTGATCGACAGCAGCTGGAAGATCGCGAAGATCAGGAACGGGGTCACGAACCAGCTCGGGAAGGTCTCAGGCACGCCGATCTGCGCGATGCCCACGGTCTTGGTGGTGATCGTGTAGGCGAACACGCCGAGGATCTCCAGCAGGATCGACGGGATCGCCCCGCCCAGCGCAGCGGCCCAGAACGTGCTAGAGCCCCTGGTGCCGCGCGGCAGGTACCGCGAGTAGTCGTTGCCGTTCTCGGTCCAGCCGAGCCCGCCGACCGAGATCAGCAGGACCAGCGCCGTGGTCCACACCGCGAACGACACCGGCTTGGCGTGGAACGTGGACAGGTGCAGCCGGTTGAAGGTGAACCCGGCCAGCACCGCGAAGAACACGATGAAGACGTAGGCG
>JASHQL010000329.1 GCA_030039155.1 Streptosporangiaceae bacterium
ACCGAGGTCAGGGAGGGCTTCGAGTGCGGTATCGGGATCGGCTACAACGACATCCACGTCGGCGACACCATCGAGACGTTCGAGCTGCGGGAGAAGCCGCGTACCTGATGACGGGACCGAGGTGCGGCCGTGTATGTCGGCGCGCTCACGCTGGACCTGCTGCTGGGTGACGTCAGGTCGCTGAAGCAGAAGCGCTCGGCGGTCCGGCCGGTGATCGCTGAGCTGCTCCGGCGGTTCCCGGCCGCCGCGGTCGGCGAGACCGGTCACCTTGACCTGCACCGCAGGGCCGAGATCGGGGTCGCGGTGGTAGCGCCGACCGCGGCGCACGCGGTCGAGGTGCTTGACGCCTGCGAGCGGCTGGTCGCGGCCAGGCCGGAAGTCGAGCTGCTGTCAGCCAGGCAGCGGATCTTCAACGACGAGGGAGCGTAGCGGCGATGAACCAGGCCAGGGCGAACAGGCTCGGCGACCGGATCACCGAGATCGTGGCCGAGATGCTGGAGCGCCGGATCAAGGACCCGCGGCTCGGCTTCGTCACCATCACCGAGGCCAGGGTCACCGGCGACCTGCGCGAGGCGACCGTCTTCTACACGGTGCTTGGGTCTGACGACGAGCACGCGGACACCGCGGCCGCGCTGGCCAGCGCGACCGGGCTGATCAGGACCGAGGTCGGCAGGCAGACCGGGCTCAAGCACACCCCGTCGATCACGTTCAGGCCGGACACGGTGCCGGACACCGCGCGCAGCATCGAGGACGCGGTGGCCAGGGCGCGGGCCGCCGACGCCGAGGTGGCGGCGGCCAGGGTGGGCGCCACGCACGCCGGCGATCCCGACCCGTACCGCCAGCCGGGCGATGACGAGGACGAAGACGAGCTTTGACGAGCCCGGCGGCCAACGCGCGCCGGGCGCGGGATACTCCTGGTCATGACGGCAGGCATTGCGGAGTCGGACTGGGCGAAAGCGGTCAAGATCCTTGATGGCGCGCAGGAAGTCTGCCTCGCCTGTCACGTCCGGCCGGATGCCGACGCGCTCGGCTCCATGCTCGCGGTGGCCATTGCGCTGGCTGGCCGCCAGGCCGGCGGAGCGGCGCCCAGGGTCATCGCCTCGTTCGGCGACGAGCCGTTCGAGGTGCCGGCGATCCTGCGCTTCCTGCCCGGCCTTGACCTGCTCGCCGAGCCCGCCCGGTTCCCGGTCGCGCCGCGGGTCCTGCTGACCTTCGACGCCTCCAGCATCGACCGGCTCGGGCTGCTGGCCGGCAGCACCGTGCTTGCCGCCGAGCTGATCGTGCTCGACCACCACCCGAGCAACACCGGCTTCGGCAGCGTGCAGCTGGTCGATCCGTCGGCCGCCGCCACCGCGGTGCTGGCCGCGGAGCTGATCGACCGGCTCGGCGTCGAGCTCACCCAGGACATCGCGCTCGGCCTGTACGCCGGGCTGGTCGCCGATACCGGCTCGTTCAAGTACCCGGCCACCACGCCGGCCGTGCACCTGCTGGCCGCCCGGCTGATCGGGGCCGGCGCCGAGCCCGGTCTCGTGGCCCGCGAGCTGTGGGACCGCGCGCCGTTCGCCCAGCTCGGATTGCTGTCGGCGGCGCTCGGCCGGGCCGGGCTTGACCGGCGTGCGTGCGCCGGGCGCGGGCTTGCCTGGACCACCGTGACCAGGGCAGACCGGGAGCCGGCCGGGCTCGCGCTTGACGCCGCCGAGTCGGTGATCGACCTGATCAGGCGCACCGACGAGGCCGAGGTGGCGGTCGTGCTGAAGGAAGCGGACTCGGGCGAGTGGCAGGTCTCGGTTCGCTCGAAAGGGAACGTGGACGTGAGCGCCGCATGTGCCGCGCTCGGCGGCGGCGGGCATCGCGCCGCGGCCGGCTTCGCCGGCCGGGGCGAGCCGGAAGATGTGCTCGCCGCGCTGACTCGCCAGCTGGGCTAGCTGGCTGGCCATGGCTGACAACGGGCTCGTGATCGTGGACAAGCCGGCCGGGATGACCTCGCATGACGTGGTGGCCAGGCTGCGCAGGCTGGCCGGCACCAGGCGGGTCGGGCACGCCGGCACGCTCGACCCGATGGCGACCGGGGTGCTGGTCGTCGGGCTGGAGAAGGCAACCAGGCTGCTCGGCTACCTGATGCTGACCGAGAAGGAGTACACCGCCACGATCAGGCTCGGCGAGGCCACCGACACCGACGACGCCGACGGCCAGGTGATCGCGCGCATGCCAGCCGCGGGCATCTCGGCGGCCGCGCTGCGGCCGGCGGTGGCCGCGCTCACCGGGGAGATCCAGCAGGTCCCGCCGGGCGTGAGCGCGATCAAGGTAGGCGGCAAGCGCGCCTACCGGCTGGCCAGGGACGGCCAGCCGCCCGAGCTGGCGGCGCGGACCGTCACCGTGCGCGAGTTCACCGTGCTCGACATCGAGCACAGCGACCAGGTGACCGACGTGGACGTCACGGTGACCTGCTCGAGCGGCACCTACATCAGGGCGCTGGCCCGCGATCTCGGCACCGCGCTCGGCGTGGGCGGGCACCTGACCGCGCTGCGCAGGACCAGGGTCGGGCCATACCAGGCGAGCGCCGCGCACACCCTCGAGGAACTCGCTGAGCGGCTCGAGGTGATCGGGCTGGCCGACGCGGCGAGCTCCTCGTTCCCGTGCCGGAAGCTGACGGCAGACGAAGCACGGGTGCTGAGCAACGGCGGCCGGCTGGCGGCTGGCGTGGCCTCCTGGTCTGGCGGCGGGCCGGCGCCGGACGGGCCGGTTGCCGCGATCGCCCCTGACGGCTCGCTGGTCGCGCTGATCACGCAGGAGGCGGGCCAGGCGCGGCCGGTCGCGGTGTTCGCTGGCTAGGCTTGACGCACCGCCGAACGTTAGGGGAGAGCCGACATGCAGCGGTGGCAGGGCCCTGCCGACGTGCCGGACGACTGGGGGCGCTCGGTCGTCACCATCGGCGAGTTCGACGGCGTGCACCGTGGTCACCAGCTCATCGTCGCGCGCGCGCGTGAGATGGCCGGCCGCCTCGGGCTGCCGGTGGTGGTGGTCACGTTCGACCCGCATCCCGCCGAGGTGGTCAGGCCTGGCTCGCACCCGCCGTTGCTGTGCACCGCGCGGCGGCGGTCGCAGCTGCTGGCCGGCCTCGGCGTCGACGCGATCTGCGTGATCCCGTTCACCCTCGAGTTCTCTCGGCTCGGGCCCGACGAGTTCGTCCGCGCCGTGCTGGTGGACCGGCTGCACGCAGCGGCGGTCGTGGTGGGGGAGAACTTCAGGTTCGGCCACAAGGCCGCCGGTGACGTGGCGCTGCTTGCCGAGCTCGGCGAGAAGTACGAGTTCACCGCGGAGGGCGTGCCGCTGCTCACCGAGCACGGGGTGACGATCTCGTCCTCGCAGATCCGGGCGCTGCTGGCCGACGGTGACGTGGCAGGCGCGGCCAGCGAGCTTGGCAGGCCGCACCGGGTCGAGGGCGTGGTGGTGCGCGGGCATCAGCGCGGCCGGGCGCTCGGCTTCCCGACCGCCAACCTGGAGACGCTGCCGTACACCGCGATTCCGGCCGACGGCATCTACGCGGGCTGGCTGGTCAGCCTCGACATCGACGGCTCGCAGCTGGCGCGGTGGCCGGCCGCCATCTCGGTCGGCACCAACCCGACATTCGACGGCACCGACCGTACCGTCGAGGCGTACGCGCTCGACCGGGACGACCTTGACCTGTACGGCGCGCACGTCGCGGTTGACGTCACCGAGCGGCTGCGCCCCACGGTGCGCTTCGACTCGGTGGCCGCGCTGGTCGAGCAGATGCACCGGGACGTTGCCCAAGCCAGGCAGGTGCTGGCCGCGACCTGACTCATGCCCCGCCGGCCGGCCGCGGCCGGCCGGGTGTCCGCGACCTGCGCTCTTGCCGCTGCCGGCCGCGTGTCCGCGACCTGCGCTCATGCCGGCTGCCGGCCGGGTGTCCGCGACATTTCATCGATTCTGGTGGTCGAAATGCGAGGTTCGCCCGTTACGTAACGACCAGAATCGGTGAAATGATGAGATGATCATGGTTGCTGGCGGCCCGCGCAGGGCGACCCTGTTCTGCCAGGCAGGCATGGTACAGTTGACTGTCGGCCGGGTACCCCGGCCTGGTGAGCTGCGCCCTCAGGCGGCTCATCACCTGGGAGCTGCGCACCGCGGCAGCCGCGGCAGCGCTCCCGATGTCCTTGCAGATCCCAGGATCCCGCCAGGGCAGCCAAGGCTACGCATTCTGACGCAACGAGGAGCAACGTGCCGCTCAACACGACGGTGAAGAACGAGATCATCGCCAGGCACGCGACCGCAGAGGGTGACACCGGCTCGCCGGAGGTCCAGGTCGCGCTGCTGACCAGGCGAATCAATGACCTGACCGAGCACCTGAAGGTGCACAAGCACGACCACCACAGCCGCCGCGGGCTGCTGCTGCTGGTCGGCCGGCGCCGGCGGCTGCTGCAGTACCTGCAGCGCACCGACATCAGCAGGTACCGCGCCCTCATCGAGGAGCTCGGCCTGCGCCGGTAGGTTGGAGTGCGGGCCGCCTGAGCGGCCCGGCCTCCGCCGCCCCGGACCTGGTCCGGGCCGGCGCGGACAACTGAATACATGGACAAAGAACGACGTCCCGCGGCTCCGGCCCAGAGCGCTGACAGCGCCCTCAAGGGCCGGTCCTCGGTAGTGGTTCTCGGGTCTTCCCGGCGGCCGTCACGCGCGGCCGGACAGGGCCGAGAGCTTCGATCGAAGACCGGCCGGCAGCCGAACCCGGCACAGGCTGAGCGTGCGGCTCAGCCGGCAGCGCCCAAGCCGGCGCCAACGCCGGCCAGCGCAGCCAGCCTGGCGCTCTGAACGGTTACGGACAGGCGCGGGACCTCACTCAAGGAGGTCTCACCCGTGGAGGGTGTCTACACCGCCGAGGTCACCATCGACAACGGCGCACTTGGCGTACACAAGATCAGATTCGAGACAGGCAGGCTCGCGAAGCTCGCCGCCGGATCTGCCGTCGCCTATCTGGACGACGAAACCATGGTGCTGTCGGCCACCACGGCCGGCAAGCACCCGCGGGAAGGGTACGACTTCTTCCCGCTCACGGTCGACGTGGAAGAGCGGATGTATGCGGCAGGCCGCATTCCCGGCTCGTTCTTCCGCAGGGAGGGCCGCCCGTCCGAGGACGCGATCCTGACCTGCCGGCTCATCGACAGGCCGCTGCGGCCGTCATTCGTGAACGGGCTGCGCAACGAGGTGCAGATCGTCGAGACGATCATGGCGCTGCACCCTGACCACCTGTACGACGTGGTCGCCATCAACGCCGCCTCGCTGTCCACCCAGCTGGCCGGCCTGCCGTTCTCCGGCCCGATCGGCGGCGTCCGGGTGGCGCTGATCAAGGGCCAGTGGGTCGGCTTCCCCTCGCACTCGCAGCTGGAGGACGCCACCTTCGACATGGTGGTGGCCGGCCGGGTGCTCGAGGACGGTGACGTCGCGATCATGATGGTCGAGGCCGAGTCCACGCCGAGCACGCTGCGGCTGGTGGCCGACCAGGGCAGCGGCGCGGTGGCGCCGACCGAGGACACGGTCGCGGCCGGCCTCGAGGCAGCCAAGCCGTTCATCAAGGCGCTGTGCGAGGGCCAGCTCGAGGTGGCCAGGCACGCGGCCAAGGAGACTGCTGAGTTCCCGACGTTCGCCGACTACGGCCAGGACGTGTACGACGCGGTCGCCGCCGAGGTGTCCGACGAGCTGTCAAGCGCGCTCACCATCGCCAGCAAGAAGGACAGGGAGGCCGAGACCGACCGGGTCAAGGCGCTGGCCGTGGAGAAGCTGTCCGGCCAGTTCGAGGACCGGGGCACCGAGATCAGCGCGGCGTTCAGGTCGCTGACCAAGAAGCTGGTCAGGCAGCGGATCATCCGCGACGGCGTGCGCATCGACGGCCGCGGCATCGAGGACATCAGGCAGCTGTCGGCCGAGGCAGGCGTGCTGCCGCGGGTGCACGGCTCCGCGCTGTTCGAGCGCGGCGAGACCCAGGTGCTCGGCGTGACCACGCTGAACATGCTCCGGATGGAGCAGATGATCGACACGCTGAATCCCGAGCGCACCAAGCGCTACATGCACAACTACAACATGCCGCCGTACTCCACCGGCGAGACCGGCCGGGTCGGCTCGCCCAAGCGCCGGGAGATCGGCCACGGCGCGCTCGCCGAGCGGGCGCTGCTGCCGGTACTGCCGACCCGCGAGGAGTTCCCGTACGCGATCAGGCAGGTCTCCGAGGCGATCGGGTCGAACGGCTCGACCTCGATGGGCTCGGTCTGCGCGTCCACCATGTCGCTGCTCGAGGCGGGCGTGCCGCTCAAGGACATGGTGGCCGGCATCGCGATGGGCCTGATCAACGAGGGCGGCGAGTACGTCACGCTGACCGACATCCTCGGCGCCGAGGACGCGTTCGGCGACATGGACTTCAAGGTCGCGGGGACCAAGGACCTGATCACCGCGCTGCAGCTGGACACCAAGCTGGACGGCATACCGGCCTCCGTGCTGGCCGGCGCGCTGAAGCAGGCCCGCGCCGCCAGGCTCACCATCCTGGAGGTGATGCGCGAGGCGATCGACGCGCCAGGCGAGATGAGCGAGTACGCGCCGCGGATCATCACGGTCAAGGTGCCGGTTGACAAGATCGGCGAGGTGATCGGCCCGAAGGGCAAGATGATCAACTCGATCCAGGAGGACACCGGCGCCGAGATCACCATCGAGGACGACGGCACCATCTACATCGGCGCCACCGACGGCCCGTCGGCCGAGGCGGCCAGGAC
>JASHQL010000330.1 GCA_030039155.1 Streptosporangiaceae bacterium
GGGCGGCAATTCCGACGAACGCGGCGGCGCTGAGCTCGCCGGCCAGCGTCATGTCCCAGGCCGCGTTCCAGCAGACGGTCTCGGTCAGCGGGTCGCCGACGTCCATCGCGCACTCGGTCAGCGCCTGCCAGGACGCGCTATCGAACCGCACCTTGGCGAAGGTCAGGTCGGCGGCGTTCAGGATCAGCGCCGCGAGATGTGCTCCGGCCAGTTCCGGTACCTCGGTGCGCTCGCCGTCGAGCAGCACCCGGACCTGCCTGGTCTGCTGCAGGCGCTGGCCGGACCGGTCGTAGACGCCGATGCCGATCCGGTGCGTGCGCAGCCCGGTGCTGCCCGGCGGCGCGCCGATGGCGGGCGGGAGCTGCACGATGTGCAGCGACTCGATGGTGCCGTCCGCGGCCAGCTTCAGGTCAGGCAGCAGCATGTTGACGCCGCGCTCGCGCAGCCACTGCTGCGCCCAGCCGGTCAGGTCGCGGCCGCTGGCCCGGCCGCAGCACTCGATCAGGTCGGCGTAGCTGCTGCCGCGGCCGGCGAACCTGGTCAGGTAGCTGCCGAGCCCTTCGTGCAGTGCCTGCTCGCCGATCAGCGCGGCGAGCTGCCTGATCGCGCTGGCGCCCTTGCTGTAGGTGATCGCGGTCGGGCGCACCAGCGCGTCCGCGGCGCTGGCCACCGGCGAGCTGACCGGCTGGCTGCTCGGCAGGCTGTCGGCCCGGTACGCCGACGCCTTGCCGAGCATGGCCATGTCCGCCCATGGCTGGTCCTGGCCGAGCACCCGCTGGCCGGCCAGGTAGCCGAGGTAGCTGGCCATCGACTCGGCCAGCCACAGGTCATCCCACCAGCCGCCCTCGGTGAGGCAGCCGAACCACAGGTGTGCAACCTCGTGCGCGAGGACGACCGCCGGGTGATCGTCAGCCGGGTCGGCAAGCCGCTGCAGCATCGGCTCGCTCACGTACATGACGCCGGGCAACTGCATCGCCAGCGGGCCGAGCGCGGGCGCGAAGACGATATCGAGCTTGGCGTACGGGCATGGCACGCCAAGGACCTGCCGGTAGCACTGCACTGTCCTGGACACGATGTCCTTGACCCTGGCCAGGCCGGGCGACCCGGCCAGCGCCGCCCGGCTGCGCACGATCAGCTCGATGCCGCCGGCGGCCTCCTCGCCCTGGTGCGTGACGTAGCCGCCGGCGCACAGCGTGAACTCGTAGGGCTTCATCCGCAGCGGCGCAAAGCGCCAGGTTCCAGGCTGGCCGGTCGGCGGACGCTCGGTCACCGCGCCGTTCGCAACGCATTCGAAGCCTGCGGGCGCGCGGACCTCGACCTCGAACGTGGCGTACAGGTCTGGCTGATCGAAGCAGCAGAAGACCATCGACGCCGATGTGGGGAAGCAGTTCGCGACCAGGTAGTCGGCGCCGTCATCTGGATCGGTGAACTTCGACAGCCCGGCGCCGGTGGCTGAGTAGCCGAATTCCGCTTCCACCACGAGCGTGTTCTGGCTGGCTAGCTGGTCCAGCCGGATGCGGTCGTTCCCGACGTATTTTGCCGGGTCAAGACGTGCACCGTTCAACGTCGCACCGGTCACGACCGGCATCGCCAGGTCGGCGAACGTGGACGCTCCCGGCGTGCCGCAGTCGAAGGTGATCTCGGTCCTGGACAGCACCGCATCTTCGCGGGTCACCAGGTCAAGGAAGATCCGGTAGCCGCCGACCGTGAGCAGCGCGGCGCGCGCTGCGGCCTCCGCCTGAGTTACCGCCACCCGCCGAAGCCTATTGGCCCGGCCGTCACTGCTCCCTGAAGACCTTGTGCTGCGCGGCCTGGGCGCGCGGCCGCAGCACCATCAGGTCGACGTTGAAATGCGCGGGCCTGGTCACCACCCAGGCGACCGCATCGGCCACGTCCATGGCGGTCAGCGGCTCCTTGACGCCCGCGTAGACGGCAGCCGCCTTGCCGGTGTCGCCGCGGAACCTGTTCACCGCGAACTCGTCGGTCTTCACCATGCCCGGCGCCAGCTCGATGACGCGTACCGGCTTGTCGAAGAGCTCGAGCCTGAGCGTCTCGGCCACCGCGTGCGTGCCGTGCTTGGCCGCGACGTAACCGCCGCCGCCCTCATAGCTGATCAGCCCGGCGGTCGAGCCCATCAGCACGATCGTGCCCGCGCCGCTGGCGATCAGCTTCGGCAGCAGTGCCTGCACGACGTGCAGCGTGCCAAGCACGTTGACCTCGTACATGGCAAGCCAGTCGGCTGGTGAGCTGTCCGCGACGTAGTCGGCGCCGATCGCGCCGCCGGCGTTCGCGACCAGCACGTCGCAGCGGTCAAGGCCGGCCGCGAACTTGTTGACGGCGGACTGGTCGGTCACGTCCAGCTGGTAGGTATCGGCGAGGCCGCCGCTGCTGGTGATCTGCCCGGCGACCTCGGCGAGCCGGTCCGCCCGCCGCGCGGTCAGCACGACGCGATAGCCGACCTCGGCAAGCCTGATCGCGCTTGCTGCGCCAATGCCGCTACTTGCTCCTGTCACTACTGCTACACCGTCCACGGGCCGATTCTGCACTACCGCTGGCCGTCGTTACGATCGGCCTGTGCCGGAGGATGCTGCCAGGCCAGCGCTGCGCGGGGTGGTCACCGACTGGGGTGGCGTGCTGACCAATCCGATCGCCGAGTCGATCAACGCCTGGCTGACCGAGGAGAACATCGACCGCGAGGGCTACCGGAGCGTGATGCGGCCGCTGGTGGTGCAGGCGTACGGGGCCGGTGCCGACGGCAACCTGATCCACGCGCTTGAGCGCGGTGAGTGCACCGAGGACGAGTTCGAACGGTTGCTGGCGAGCAAGCTCAGGCGGGTCGACGGCGGACAGGTCGCTGCCGACGGCCTGCTCACCAGGATGTTCGCCGCCTCCACCCTGGAAGTCCCGATGGTGGACCTGATCAGGCAGGTGCGTGCGGCCGGCCTGCGCACCGCGCTGGTGTCCAACTCGTGGGGCAGCACCAGCTATCACCGGCCGCTGTTCGCCGAACTGTTCGACGAGGTGGTGATCTCCGCCGAGGTCGCCATGCGCAAGCCGGAGGAGCAGATCTTCTTGCTTGCTACCAGCAGGCTGGGCCTGTCGCCGGCCGAATGCGTGTTCATCGACGATATCGAGGCCAACGTGCAGGCGGCCGAGGCCGTCGGCCTGGTCGGGCTCTGGCATACCGAGTCGGCAACTACCGCGGCCAGGCTGTCCGAATTGCTCGACCTGCCACTTTGACTGTCTGCGCAGGCTGAAACCCAATAGCATGCGGCCTCGTGGCCGACTATCCGCATCCGGCAAGCCCAGGGCGGTCGGCCAACATGCGGGCGAACCGCCGCTCCGACACTAAGCCCGAGCTTGCGCTGCGCAAGGCGCTGCACGGCCGCGGCCTGCGCTACCGCAAGGACTACCGGATCGACCTGGCCGCGGCGCGGGTCAGGCCGGACATCGCCTTCACCGCCAGGAGAGTGGCGGTGTTCGTCGACGGCTGCTTCTGGCACGCCTGCCCGGACCACGGCAGCAAACCGGCGGCGAACACCTGGTACTGGGAGCCGAAGCTGGCCAAGAACGTGCAGCGGGACCGGGCGGCAGACGCAGCGCTGACCGAGGCTGGCTGGCGGGTGGTCCGAGTCTGGGAGCACGAAAGCCTCGATGCCGCGGTCGCCGCGGTGTTGTGCGCGATTGCCGAGGCCGACGCCGACACGTCGCGCATTGGCTGACGGGCGGGGATGACACTGGCACACTCAGGTGAATAGCTGCCTGTGCCCGCGCGGGACTCGAGATCGAACATGCGCATATACCTGCCGTCGACGCTTCCCATGGTGGCCGCATTGCTGCAGACCGGTGAGGTTGGCCCGGTGCCAGTTCGCGGCTACGCAGTCACGCCCGCGCTGCGCGAGTGGTACTCAAGCGGGGACCTCGAAGAGCTCGAGTACGTGGCGATGCTGCACGCGGCAAGGGCGTCGCTGCGGCTGCTCAGCCACGACCAGAGCGCGCCGCGGCGGCGGGTGGTGCTGGCCGCTGAGCTGCCAGAAGAGCAGGTCACCAGCGACGCATCCGGCTTTGACGAGCCGGCCGTGGTGGAGATCAAGATCCCGGTGCTGCTCCGGCACATCGTGTCAGGGCACGTCGACGACGCGGCGGCGGCCGGTGAGATCGGCAGCGCCGCCGCTGCGCTGGCGGCCGCGGACGCTGGCGACGACGACGCCAGGTTCACCGTCGACAGCGCCGAAGGGTACGAGCTGCTCTGGTATGCGAGCCAGGAACTGGCGGACCTGAGCCCCTGACCTCGCCGGAGCCCAGATCGGGCTTTCGTGACACGATGTGGATGCCGCCATCGAAGTCGAGCAGGGAGCTGTCCAGTGATGGATTCAGTGACAAATGTCCCGTTTCCGGCGAACGAGCCGATCAAGGGCTACGCGCCAGGCAGCCCGGAGCGCGCGGCCCTCGAGGAGAAGCTGAAGGAGTTCGCCGGCGAACGTGCCGAGCTCACCATGACCGTCGGCGGCCAACAGCGGATGGGCGGCGGCGACCCGGTGCAGATCGTGCAGCCGCACAACTACCGTCATGTGCTCGGCCAGCTCAACAACGCCTCGGAGACGGACGTGGCGGCGGCCATCGCGGCAGCCGAGGCTGCCGCCCCGGGCTGGCGTGCGCTGTCCTTCGACGACCGGGCGGCCATCTTCCTCAAGGCGGCCGACCTGCTGGCCGGCCCGTGGCGGCAGGTGATCAACGCCTCGACCATGCTCGGCCAGTCCAAGTCGGTGTTCCAGGCAGAGATCGACGCGGCAGCCGAGCTGATCGACTTCTGGCGGTACAACGTGCACTACGCCAGGCGGCTGCTTGCCGAGCAGCCGACCTCGGCTCCCGGCACCTGGAACCGGCTCGAGTACCGCCCGCTCGAGGGCTTCGTGCTGGCCATCACGCCGTTCAACTTCACTTCGATCGCCGGCAACCTGCCGACCGCGCCCGCGCTGATGGGCAACGTGGTCGTCTGGAAGCCCTCGCACACCCAGCAGCTGTCCGCGCACTACCTGATGCGGCTCTGGGAGGCCGCTGGCCTGCCGCCTGGCGTGATCAACATGGTCACCGGCGACGGCAAGGCGGTGTCCAAGGTGGCGCTGACCCATCACGACATGGCAGGCGTGCACTTCACCGGGTCCACCGGCACCTTCCAGCACATGTGGCGGACGGTCGGGGAGCACATCGCCGGCTACCGCGGCTACCCGCGGCTGGTCGGGGAGACCGGCGGCAAGGACTTCGTGATCGCACACCCGTCGGCCGATCCCGAGGTGCTCACCACCGCGCTGGTCCGCGGCGCGTTCGAGTACCAGGGCCAGAAGTGCTCGGCGGCCTCCCGTAGCTACATCGCGCGCAGCGTCTGGGAGCAGATGCGGGACCCGTTCGTGGCCGCGGTCGAGTCGCTCACCATGGGCGACGTGGGCACCAACCTGTCC
>JASHQL010000331.1 GCA_030039155.1 Streptosporangiaceae bacterium
TGCTTGGCGAGGCAGAGCTGGCAGCGGGCAATCCAGATCGCGCGGTCGAGCTGCTGCGCGACGCGGTGGCGAAGGCGCGGGCCGCCGGGCTGCTGCCGGCCAGGATCGAGAGCGCCGAGCAGGCGCTCGCCGAAGCAGAAATAGCAGCGGCTACCGCGTCGGAGTGATGATCCTGCCCTTCCATTCGCCGCCCCGACCTGCCAGGTGCCGCCGCGCGGAGTCCGCCGTCATGGCCGCGTACAGCAGCGCGATCAGCGGCAGCCCCGGCCCGCGCAGCGGGCTCAGCCGGTACAGCCGCAGCATCGGCAGGTAGCTCACGGTCATCAGCGCCCAGCCGGCCAGCCCGGCAGCGGCCAGCCAGGCGGCGGTCCCGCCGCCGCCTGCCGCCAGCCAGCCAATGCCGCCGATCGCGGCCGCCGGCGGGCCGAGGTACAGCCAGCACAGGCCGGCCACGGCCGCCGCGACAGCGGCGACCGAGTAGCGCAGCTGGGTGTAGGCGCTGCGGGCCACCATGTCCCAGATGTCGGCCAGCCCGGCGTACGGGCGCACGCTGACCACCTCGGTGGTCAGGCCGAGCCAGCAGTTTCCGCCGGCCCGCTTCAGCAGCCGGCCGAGCGCCACGTCGTCGATCCGTGCCGAGGCAATCCTGGCCAGCCCGCCAGCCCGGGCGAGCGCGCCCGCGCGCACCAGCATGCAGCCGCCCGCCGCGGCCGCGGTCCGCGAGCCGGGACTGCTGACCCGAGGGAACGGGTACAGCTGCGCGAAGAAGTACACGAACGCCGGGATCAGCAGCCGCTCCCAGCCTGCTACCGCGCGCAGCAGCGCCATCTGCGACACCAGCGCCAGGTCATCGTGCACCGCCGCGGCAGCCAGCGAGCCGAGCGCGCCAGGCGCGAACGCGATGTCGGCATCGGTGCACCACAGGAAATCTGGCTGCCCCGCGGCGGCGACGCCCTGCGACATCGCCCAGACCTTGCCCGCCCAGCCAGGCGGTGTCGGCGAGCCGCGCAGCACCTGCAGCGTGCGGTCCTGCCCGCCGTCGGCGGTCCCGATCCGCCAGCCCGCCGCCCGGCCCGCGGTCTGCGCGACCTTGCCGGTGCCGTCGCTGCTTTCGTCGTCGACCAGCACGATCCGCAGCCGGCCCTGGTAGTCCTGGCCGAGCAGGGTCGGCAGGGTCAGCGGCAGCATCTCGGCCTCGTTCCTGGCCGGGATCACCGCGACGACGTCGGGCCAGGCAGCGGGCTCGGCCGGGCTGACCGGCAGCCGGTGCCCGGTGCGCCAGTAGCCGCCGTGCGCGGCCACCAGGTATACCCAGGCCAGCAGCGCCGCGGTGGCCAGGGCAGCGGCGACGACGATGTCAGCCGCCCGCTGCCAGCACCGGCCGCGGCCGGCCGGCACGTACCAGAATCCGGTCGCGGCGCCGTGCCTGGCTCACCTCGTCATGGCCTGCTTGACCAGCGTCCTGCCGAAGTCCCACATCAGGCCAGAGCCCTTGTGCGCCTCGTCCATCACCTCGGCGAACCCGTCAAGGAACAGCTTCACCTCGGCGTCGCCGATGGTGAGCGGCGGCAGCAGCTTGATGACCTCCATGTGATCGCCGGCCACCTGGGTCAGGATGTGACTGCGCTGGAACAGCGCCACCACGACCATCTGCGCGAACAGGCCCACGCGTGCGGTCTGCAGCATCCGCCAGCCGGCCCGCAGCTTCAGTGACTGCGGCCTGCCGAACTCCAGGCCGATCATCAGGCCGCGGCCCCTGACCTCGGCCAGCATCTCGTACTTGGCCGCCATCTCGGTGAGCCCTTGCCGCAGCGCCTCGCCGGTGCGCTCGGCCGAGCTGACCAGCTCCTCTGACTCCATCACCTCGAGCGAGGCAAGCCCGGCCGTCATCGCGAGCGCGTTCGACCCGAACGTGGAGTCGTGCACCAGCACGCGGTCCATCGTCGAGTAGACCTTCTGGAAGATCCAGTCCTTGCCGAGGGTGGCGGCGACCGGCACCAGGCCGCCGGACAGTGCCTTGGCCACGGTGACGATGTCCGGCTGCACGCCGTCGTGCTCGTAGGCGAAATACCGGCCGGTCCTGCCCAGGCCGGTCTGCACCTCGTCGCAGATCAGCAGCGCTCCGTTGTTGTGCAGCAACTCGGCGGCGCCGGTCAGGTAGCCGTCGGGCGGCACGTGCACGCCCTTGCCCTGGATCGGCTCCACGATCAGCGCCGCCACGTCACCCTTGGCCAGCTCGGCCTGCAGCGCGTCCAGGCTGCCGAACGGGATGACGGTGTCGGGCAGCAGCGGGCCGAAGCCGCCGCGGAACTCCTCGGCGCCGTTCACCGACAGCGAGCCGGCGGTGAGCCCGTGATAGGCGTGGTCGGTGTAGATGACCCGGGAGCGGCCGGTGGCGTACCTGGCGAACTTCAGCGCTGCCTCGACCGCTTCGGTGCCGCTGTTGCAGAAGTAGGCACGTTCCATGCCGGGGGCCTTGGCCAGCAGCCTCTCGCCGAGCAGCCCGGGCAGCACCGGGCAGTCGAACTGCACCAGGTCCGCGAGCTGGGCGTCCAGCACGTCGTGCAGCGCCTTGCGCACCGCTGGATGGTTGCGGCCGAGCGCGTGCACGCCGAACCCGGAAAGGAAGTCGGCATACTGCTGGTCGTCGGAGTCGTACAGGTAGTTGCCCTCGGCCCTGGTGTAGACCTTGTCGAAGCCAATGGCGTGCAGCATGCGCGCCAGTTGCGGGTTGAGGTATCGCGCGTGCAGGGCGTAGCCGTCCTGGCCCCGCGCAGCGAGGAGAGCGGGTAGGTCGAGATCCATGGCGACATTCTCGGGCAAGGAACCGCTGCGCAGCGGCCGTTTGCGACAGCTTGGCGATCTTTCGGCCGCCAGCCAGGAAACCGACGAGGCGTTCGCGGCCAGCGCCGCGGACGCGCTCGCGGCGCTGCCGTACGTGCTCGCGGTCGCGCTCGGCGGGTCACGGGCCAGCGGCACCGCGCGGCCGGACAGCGACTGGGATTTCGCCGTGTACTACCGCGGTCCCGGCTTCGACCCGGCCAGCCTTGCGGCACTTGGCTGGGACGGGCAGATCTTCCCGATCGGCGGCTGGGGCGGCGGGGTGTTCAACGGCGGCGCCTGGCTGCGGGCCGGCGGCCGGCAGGTCGACGTGCACTACCGCGACCTGGACGACGTGGACTTTCGGATCGCCGAGGCGGCGGCCGGCAGGTTCGCGATCGAGCGGCTGGCGTTCCACCTGGCCGGCATCCCCAGCTACATCGTGCTGGCCGAACTCGGCACCCACCGGGTGCTGCGCGGCGAGCTGCCAAGGCCGCGGTTCCCTGCGGCGCTGCGCGAGTCGGCCGCGAAGCGCTGGGCCGCGGAGGCGGCGCACTCGGTCGACTACGCGGCCAAGGCACACGCCAGCCGCGGTCGTCTCACCGAGACGGCAGGCGCGATCGGGACCGCGGCCTGCCAGGCCAGCCATGCCATCCTGGCCGCCCGCGGCGAGTGGGTCACCAACGAGAAGACGCTGGTGGACCGGGCCGGGCTGCGCGCCGTCGACCAGATCCTGGCTGGCCTGCGGCCCGAGCCCGCGGTCTTGACCAGGGCCGTCGATGCGGCCAGGGAGCTGTTCGCGGCCGGCTATCAGGCTGCCGAGGGGACCTAGCGACCAGACCTGACCCGCCCGGCCGGCCACTACCATGGGCAATGTGCAGCAAACGGTGACGGTCAGGGGGTTCGACCGGGCTGACACCGCGGCCGCGTGCGCGATGCTGAGCCGGGCCTTCGACGACGACCCGGTGATGATGTGGGTCTTTCCCGACGAGACGATGCGGCGCAGCAGGATGCCGCCGATGTTCGACGCGACGCTGCGGATGACCTCGTGGCGGGTGGCGGGCACCGAGGTCGCCGTCGAAGACGGCAAGCTGTGCGGCTGCGCGATCTGGCTGCCGCCCGGCAAGTGGATACCGTCGGCCAGGCACCGGCTGGCC
>JASHQL010000332.1 GCA_030039155.1 Streptosporangiaceae bacterium
TGGCCAGCTACCTGCTCGACGGCGGGCCTTCGAAGAACTTCGAGGTCACCAAGTCGGTCATGTACGGCCAGCCTGAGCTGTGGGCCGACCTGATGGACCGGCTCGCGGCCATCACCTCGTCGTTCCTGAACATCCAGGTAAGCGCCGGCGCGGCGGCGATCCAGCTATTCGACTCCTGGGCGGGCGCGCTGAGCGCCGAGGACTACCGCGCGCACGTGCTTCCTTACTCCAAGCGCATCTTCGGCTCGCTGGCCGCAACCGGCGTGCCCAGGATCCACTTCGGCGTCGGCACCGGCGAACTGCTCGGGCTGCTCGGCGAGGCAGGAGCCGAGGTGGTCGGCGTCGACTGGCGGGTGCCGCTCGACGAGGCTGTCGGCCGGGTCGAGCCGGGCAAGGCGCTGCAGGGCAACCTGGACCCGGCGATCCTGCTGGCCCCGTGGCCGGTCATCGAGCGCACCGCAAGGACGGTGCTCGATCGCGGCCGGACCGCCGAGGGGCACATCTTCAACCTCGGTCACGGCGTGCTGCCGCATACCGATCCCGACGTGCTGGCCAGGCTGACCGACCTGGTGCATGAGGTGTCGGCGGCAGGCCACTAGCGGCCGGTCGCGACCGGGCGCACGCCCTGGCCGCCGCAGCCGGCCGCGGTAGCCGGGTGACCAGGCGCCGGACTACTGTCGAAGACGTGGTCGTCGCTGCCGTCGTGGTAGGGGCCTGGCTGCTGACCATCGCCGCCGGGCTGTGCTGGACGGTGCGGCGGCTGCGTGTCGGCGCGCTGGACAGCCAGGCGCTGGTGCGGAAGCTCGCGATCCCGCATCCGCGCTCGGCGATCGACTGGCCGGAGATCCGGCTGCGCGCGGTGATCCCGCAGCCGGGCCAGCCGGCCCTCGTGCTGCTGGCCGCTCAGTGGCCGGCCCACCCTGGCCGCCGCTCGACGCTGCTGCTCGACCTGGCGACCGATGACGAGCGGCCGGTCGCGCTGCTGTCGAGCTGGTGCGCCGGCCAGGCGGCGGTCTCGCCGGCCAGGCTCGGCGGCGAGCTGGTCGAGCTGCGCCGCCGGCAGAGCCTGGACCGGGTCACCGGCCGCCTGCTATCGGAGGATGTCACCGGCGACGCCGATCGCGAGGTACCGCAGCGCACGCACGGCGGATCACGTTTCGGAGTTCCCGGTGTCGGTTGAGATCGGGCTCATCCTGGTCGCGGTTGGCCTGCTGGCCGCCGTCGTCGGGCTGACCAGCCACAGGAACGCGCAGCAACTGCGCGACTTCGGCAGGTCGGCCTGGGGGCTGGTGATCGCGCCGCCGCCCGACGACGAGCCGCCCGAGACAGCCGTCATCCGGTACGCGTTGCCTGACGGCCGGGTACTTGAGCGCAGTTGCCGGCAGCCGGCCCGCAAGTCCCGGGCGCTGCGGACCGGTGAGCGGGTCCGCATCTGGTACGACATCGCCAACCCTGGCGAGATCCTCGTCCAGCGCCGGGACGGCCACGTGTCGGACCGGGCATTCTTCGCGGCCGGGCTTGCGGTCATGCTGCTCGGCCTCGCGTTCCTGGCCCTGACTCGCTGAGACAGCCGGCGGCCAGTCAGCCTGCCGACTGGCTGGCCCGGCGCCGTACCAGCCTGCGCCTGGCCAGGTAGCCGATGCCGCCGAGGACCACCGCGAGCACGATGAACGGCAGCGCGGCGCCGAGCGCCGTGGCCAGCCAGCTTGCGGCGAGCCTGAGCGCGTGCCAGCCACCGGTGAGCCCCTTGCCGAAGCCGGGAGCCGTGGCGACCTTGCGCGGCCTGGCGTGCACGACCGGCAGCAGCAGCATCGACACCGTCGCGTAACTGGTCTGGTGGCTGAGGCTCCGCTGCTCGGCAAGCAGCGCCTCGAGCGTGGACTCCTCGCTGTTGATCTGATCCTGCACGCTGAGCAGCCCGCTGACCGAGCCGGCCCGCCGGAGCAGCGCGCGCAGCGACGAGATCGCGTCCTGCGCCGAGGTGACCCGGCTGCCGACGTCGGCAACCTGCTGGGTCACGTCACGCGTCTGCTGGCTGAGCGACAGCTCCTTGCCCAGGCCGGCGAGCTGGGTCAGCGCGGCCTGGTACCCGGCCTCAGGGATCTTCAGCGTCAGGCTGACCTGGCCGGGCTCGTGCCTGCCGGTCGCAGCGATGGCGTGCTCGCCCGCGGTGTAGCCGCCGGCCTTGACCGCGATCGCGGCCGCCCTGGCGGCCGCCGCCCTGACATCGGCGGTGCGCAGCGTCAGGCTGGCGGTCTCGATCAGGCTCTGCGGCGACGGCACGATCTTGACCGTGGTGGCCGCGCCTGCCGCGCCGGCCGCACCATGATCCGCTCCGTACTCGGGCATTGCCGCGGGCCGGGACTCGGGCCCGTTCGCGGCTGATGATGCGGAGTTCCCTGCCCCGCCGCAAGCGCTGAGCAGCACGCTGCCAGCGAGCAGTGCGGCTGCGCCAATGGCGATGCCGCGGGCCTTGCCTGCCGTGTTCATGTGGCTGGGACGCGCCCGGAGCCGGCCAGGTTCCTGCGGCCGCGATAATCGGATCCGTGAGTTTCCGGCAGCGAGACCAGCACGGGCCGTTGCCGACCGTCGCGGTGATCGGAGCCGGGGTGGCCGGCCTGGCGGCCGCCTACTTCCTGCGCGGTCACGGGCTTCGGGTCATCGTGCTCGACGGCTCGCCGCGGGTGGGCGGGAAACTCGCCAGCACCGAGGTTGCCGGGCTGGTGGTCGACTCCGGCGCGGAAGCCTTGCTGGCCAGGCGGCCCGAGGGGACCGGGCTGATCACCGAGCTTGGCCTGTCCGGGCAGCTTGAGCAGCCCGGCACGACCAGCGCCGGCATCTGGACCCGCGGCAGCATCAGGCCGCTGCCGCGGCGCCAGTTCATGGGCGTGCCAGGCGATCTGGCCGAGCTGGCCGCCACCGGGATCCTGTCCGCGGCCGGCCTTGCCAGGGCAACCGCGGAGGCGACCGAGCCTCCGGCCGCGCTGCGCGCCGCCGGGCAGGCGGCCGACGTGTCGGTCGCCGAGGCGATCGGCAGCAGGTTCGGTCCCGAGCTGGTCGACCGGCTGGTAGACCCGCTGCTCGGCGGGGTGTACGCGGGCCGCTGCGACGACCTGTCCTTCGCGGCCACGCTGCCCGCGCTCGCGCAGGCGAGCGACCGCCACGTTTCGCTGACCGATGCGGTCGCCGCGCTCGTGCCGGCTGCGCCAAGCCGGCCGCAGCTGCCGGTCTTCAGCACGCTGGCCGGCGGGCTCGGCACGCT
>JASHQL010000333.1 GCA_030039155.1 Streptosporangiaceae bacterium
CCCCCAAAGGCCAGCCTGCCGGCTGGAACGACTTCTCCCCGTCACCGTAAACTGTGCGCGATCGGCATGTAGTGGATACACCCAACGAAAGATGCAGCGCACCCATGCGCAGCCGCGCTAGCCCGCCGCCCATGGGGATGAGTCACAGCCCAAGTGAAGTCCAAGCGCCAGAATGCCAACAGTGTGTTCTGCCGCCGCGTCGACGGCGACTTGGCGCCAGAACACAATCGACCGTGCCCAGGAACCGCGGGTCATGCTCACACGAGCTCAGCGATCCCGAAGCCATCGCCCCCGACGGCACCCAGGTCTGGGTCGCAAACCTCGGCGGTCAGTCTGTCATCGACTTTTCAATCATTCGAGCACCGCGGCCGAGTCATGGGCGACATGCCGTCCAGCCCGAACAGCGAGATCACGGCCGACACTGGGTGCGGCAAGACAGCGCATTCGTGCAGTAGCACTGCGCTTGGGCTCAGCCTCTGCTGCTGAAGTTAACGCCGTCCCCCGCTGCACGGTCGCGTGCCCAGCCAGGCACGGCGTGTACGGCGCGGGTCAATTCGGCGTAGCAGTCGCTCTGCTGAGAGAGATGAGAATGCTGGCCTGCAGGGCTAGAACAGCTTCAGTCGTTCAAGACTCGCATCTTGATCCTCTTTGGTATAGATAAGGCCGCCTTGAACTGTGACCTGTTCTAGAAAAGCATAGATCTGCAAGGCTCGGTTGATAGCGTCGGTCTTAGTCTCCCCGGTCAGTTCCGTCGCTACCTCTAAGGCCCGGGCAGCGCGGGCGCTTAAGTTGACGGTGACCCGCTCCGGCCCGTTGGCTGCAGCTGTTTTGCCTCTCTTTGCAATCCTTGGCTTGGCGGACCGTTCCTGAGACCCGCCTACCATTTGCGCCATACTTTCCTGGCCCTGACTATTGCGACCAATCTGGCTTCTGCCGGACAGTAACGCGTCACAGAGGCATTCCAGGACATGACCGACCTCTCCAGAGTCTCCTGATTGGCAGGTTCTTCTCCCGATGATGGTACAGAGTCATCGGCCTCCCATTCATCGATTTCCGCTGGTTGTCGGCCGTGGACATGACAAATCTGAACGACATCATGGCGATTGACCCGAATAAGACCATGCGCCGTACTAGTACCGTCAGGCAATCGCCCAGAACAATATCTGTACCGGGCCTGCACCAGGACCATACGGATGCTGTAAGCTGCTGACCAGCTCACACTACGAGGCGTGACGGACAACTACAATAGGTAATGTAAGGCCTCGAAATGGACAATGCGACCGGCGGCACTAACCAGATAACCACGACCCAGAGCCATTGCCAGAGCCAGCCATGCTGCATCCAGGCATTTTATCTCCGCGTACCTCAACTGCGCACAAGCGACATAGTTAATGAGATCTGGACGACCTTCCTGACGAACATCGCGGCTCGACTATGCCAGAAGTCAAATACTTCTGGCACACCGTCACCGGCAGTAAGTCAAATCACTGACGCATTTCCGAAGAACTTCGAGCGAGATATCTTTAGCAACCCCGTGATCTACGTATACATCAACAACAGCCAAGTAGGAGATACCGTGATGGACCAACCGGCCATTCAATTCAATGTCGGAAGTATTCAAGGCAACGTAGCTGTCGGAAGTGGGAATGTAGCCATGGATTACAGCGACGGCGCCAACATGAGAGCCGGGCTCACCACCGCACCGGATGCTGACGCTGAACGTCGAGCTGGATTCGCAGCGGGCACCAGAGACATGCATGCAGTCCCGGCAGACCCAGCCGCTGACAAGAAACGCCCGCCACCTGCACTCAACTCTGTTACGAGCGCGCTCAGACTTGCTGGAAAGACGGCATTGCGAATAGCTGCCCGTGCGCTCGGCAATCAGGTCGGCACAGCACTCGACGCGCCGATCCGTCATCTGCCGCACCTCTAGTACCGGCTAGGACGACCTGTCATCGGCACGAGCGCGCACGTGTTATCAGCCTGGCGCGCGCCACGGGGGTAGACCGAGATGAAGGCTAGGTGGCCGGGCTGTGGGTGTCGGCACCTGCCTGGCCGGCCTCGCCGTGCTGCTTGACGAGCCGGCCCCACCGCTCGTGCCGGCCAAACTGCCCGGCGATGGCCCGGCCGCTCGGCAGGCTGCCGTCATCGTCACGATTGGCGACCGCCCACAGCCAGGTCTGGCGCTGCAGATCGGTCCCGGCGGGCCGCCGCACGGTTGTGGCCGGCGGATGCCCGACTGCCCTGCCTCGAGCCGGCATCGGTTCCGCAGGCTGCGTCGGCGGCACTGACCTGACTGCACGCCGTCTGGGCGACGGCAGCCCGGCTGCGGCGCGGACCTGGCGCATCAGCAGCTCATAGAGCGGTAACGAGTCCCGGGCGTCGCGCGTGAACCACACCCTGCATAGGGTCGGAGAGCGGGCAAGCGCTGCGCCTGCGTACCTCGTCCGCTGCCCTAGGCCGCCGACAGCAGCGCGATGCCGTTTCCCCAGCAGTATGAGCTGCCACCACGACTGGCTGGCGCTAGCTGGCCGGGGCTTCCCGGTCGCTTCATTGGAAGTGTCCGGCTAGCTCGAGGTTATCGGGCCTGGGCATGGGCTTCTGGGGCGCTGGAGGCGGTCAGCTCGCGGTGCAGACGGCGGGCCTGGCTGGACGGGCAGGTAAGGGCGACGGTGAGACCGTGCGGGCTGACGTGCGCGGCCTGCGCGGTGCCGCCGTGGGCGGTGGCGATCTCCGCGGCTATCGCCAGCCCGAGGCCGGAGCCTGGGCTGCCCGACCCGGGTCCGGCACGGTAGAAGCGCTCAAAGATGTGCGGTAGGTGATCCGGCGGAACACCGGGTCCATCGTCGCTGACCTCGATGGTGACGCGGTCGCCGCTGCCGGACGCGCGGATGGCGCCTATCGTCCGGGCTGGGGTGTGCGCGAGCACGTTCATGAGCAGGTTGTCGACGGCGCGACGTAGCAATTCCTGGTCGCCGGTCATCGTCAGCCCGTCGGCGATCTGCACCTGCCACACACGCGTCGGGTCGGCGAGTCGTGCATGGTCCGCGCACCCGCTGGCCAGGGCGGTGAGGTCGACGAGTTCCCAGGACTGACAAGGACGCTGGTCGAGCCGGGCAAGGCGGAGCATGTCGTCGACCAGCTGGCCCATGCGCCGTGTCTCTAGCACGATCCGGCCCATGACCTCGTCGACATCGACGGGGTCGTTCAGGGCGCCTTGCTGGTAGAGCTGGGCGTTGGCCCGCAGCGACGCCAGTGGTGTGCGCAGCTCATGGCTGGCGTCGCTGAAGAAACGGCGCATTTGCTGCTGGCCGGCCTCGATCCGGGCCAGCATTCCGTTCAGAGCCGCGCCAAGCCTGCCCACCTCGGTTCGGGGATTGTGCATGGTCACGCGGTCAGTGAGGTCGCCGCCGGTGATCCGGTCGGCCTGCCCGGCCATTGCCTCAATCGGGCGCAGCCCGCGGCGCACCACCACGAAGACGCCGAGGCCGATGAGCAGCACCACCGCGATCGAGCCGACGGTGACTATTAGCTCGACTTGGTCGGCGGTGCTGGTGACCTGATCGAGGCTGGTGCCAACGAGCAGCGAGCCTCCCGTGACACGGGCCGAAAGAATGCGGAGCGCCTCCGATTTCCGGGCGAGCACGGTATGCGGGCCGGGCTCCGCAAGAAGACTTTCGGTAGCAGGCCGCATCAGGGCACGCTGAAAGCCCGCGGTCGTCGAGTCTGCTTCGATTATTCCCCGGCGACCATGGAAGGGCAGGAACGCGATGTAAAGATCGCCGGGAAATTCGGCGTTATACCGGTCAGGCCCTGGCGCGCGTGCTGCGCCACTCCCACGTGGCGGGTGCGTCAAGCCTTCGGAAGCCGGTGAAGTCAGCGTCGACTTGGTCACGGCCATCGCCGTAATCAGGCTGTTGTCGGTCTGGGCGAGCAGATAGCTGCGCGTAGCGAAGAAGACGCCCACGTCGAACGCCGCCAGCGCTACCAGCGTGACCATCACGACGCCGGCCATCACCTTGAGGCGCAACGGCACGTGCACCCGCCGACTGAGCAAGCTTCGCGCGCTGGAACTCCACCTATGAGTCATCGGAACTCCCGGAGCGAACCTCGCCATGGCTCGGCTCGTCGCCGGGCCAGGGCATGCGCAGGCTGAAACCGACGGCGCGCTGGGTCTGGATCAGATTTGGGCCATCGCTAGCCAGCTTGCGCCGCAGATAGGTGACGTAGGTAGACACGACCGTGCTCGATCCGCCGAAGTCGTAGTCCCACACATGGCTGAGCAACTGGGCGCGGGTGAGGACGCGACCAGGATTGAGCATGAAGTAACGCAGCAGCCGGAACTCGGTCGGCGACAGCTCCACTAGCCGCCCGCCGCGGCGGACCTCGTAAGTGTCCTGATCGAGCGTGAGGTCCGCGAACGACAGGACCGGCTCGGGGGCCGAGGGGCGGCTGCGTCGTAGCACGGATCGGACCCTGGCGACCAGCTCCTCGAGCTCGAACGGCTTGGTCATGTAGTCATCGCCGCCGATAGTGAGCCCGGTGACCTTGTCGTCCTGGGCATCCTTCGCGGTCAGGAAGATCACCGGAACCTGGTTGCCGTCGGCACGGAGTCGGCGGACAATCTCGAACCCGTCGATATCGGGCAGCATCACGTCGAGGATCAGCAGGTCGAACCGGCGGCTCCTGGCCAACCGGACCGCGTCCGACCCGTTCTCGACGGCGGTCACCTGGAAGCCGAGGAAGCGCAGCGACGCAGCGACGGCCTTACTCAGGAACGGCTCGTCCTCCACCACGAGCAGGTTCACGTCGGCAGACGTCATCACGTCATCGCAGCATACGGCGGTGAAGGCCGTGGATGAGAAGTCGGTGAGATTCATGTGAGCCACCCGTGCGCCACTGCAGGACCTAGGACGCGGGGGCCACGCCGTACGAGCTGACATGAAACTCACCAACAGATCACCCAGGAAACTGCGAACAGACGTGCATGATGAGCCCCACCTGGGTTCATGGGCGAATACGAGGGTCACGGTGAACGGCATGACTGGCGCTAACCGACGCTGGCGGCGCGCGGGAAGCCGGGCTGTCGCTACAGCCGCCAGGCTCGCGGGCGGCGCGGCGGCGCCTCATCTTCTCGGGGCCTACCACGTGGCACGTCGCTGCCGATACTCACCACGCGGCTCACCCAGAACCTGGGCGGTGCTCTCATGCCCGCCTCCGATGCTGGTTCCGGCAGGCTCATCCGCGACCCCATGAGGACCTCTGACATGAACGAGCAGACCCATGGCACCCAGCTGGCGCGGCCGCAGGACCGGTCTGGCCGGCCACGACGGCGGGCGGGCGCCCTCACCACCACCGTGGCCGGGACCACCTTGCTGGCCGCGGCCTGCGGCGCGTCCACGGCCGCGGCGAACACCTTCGCGCCGGGCGCGACCCACGCCCAGTCGGTGGCCTTCGCCAAGTGCATGCGCGCCAACGGCGTGCCCAACTTCCCCGACCCCGGCCGCGGCGGATTCAACAACGCCCAGGTCAACGCGCTCACCACCACGTCCCAGGGAAACGCGGCACTGCACCAGTGCCGGTCAGTGCTGCCGAACGCGGGCACCGGGCTGACCGTCACGCAGATACAGGCGATCCAGCAGCAGAACCAGCGCAACGCGGTCAAGGCCGCCATCTGCATGCGCGCGCACGGAATCCCGAACTTCCCCGACCCGACGGGAACGACGCAGGCATCGGGCGTCAACTGGCCGCAGACGCTGCCCGGCATCGATACCAGCTCGCCGCAATACCAGAAGGCGTACGCGACCTGCTCGAGAACCAACCGAGCCATCCCACCGTGGCTAGCGCCCGGAGCATCCCC
>JASHQL010000334.1 GCA_030039155.1 Streptosporangiaceae bacterium
AGCCGCCGACGTCGCCAAGCTGGCGGCCGGCGCAGGCTCGCTTGCCGAGCTGGCGGCAAGGCAGTCGGTGTGCCGGGCGTGCCCGCGGCTGGTCAGCTGGCGCGAGCAGGTGGCCGCGGTGAAGCGCCGGGCGTTCGAGGCCGAGCCGTACTGGGGCAGGCCGGTGCCCGGCTGGGGCGCCGGCCAGCCGCGGATCCTGGTGCTCGGCCTGGCGCCGGCGGCGCACGGCGGGAACAGGACCGGCCGGATCTTCACCGGTGACCGCAGCGGTGATGTGCTGTTCGCCGCGCTGTGGCGGAGCGGCCTGGCGGCACGGCCGGCGTCGGTGACGGCCGGCGACGGCCAGCGGCTGATCGGCACCAGGATGGCGGCAGCGGTCAGGTGCGCGCCGCCTGCCAACAAGCCGACCGTGCAGGAGCGTGACAGCTGCGCGCCGTGGCTGGCTGCCGAGCTCGGGCTGGCCGCGCCGAGCCTGCGGGTCATCGTCTGCCTTGGGCACTTCGCCTGGCAGGCGCTCTGGCCGCAGCTGTCCGGCCGTGGCTACCTGGTGCCGAGGCCGCGCCCGGCGTTCGGGCACGGCGCCGAGTGCCCGGTGCCCGCGCCCGCCGGAGCTGCCGGCCGGCCAGGCCCGGCACCGCTGCTGGTGCTCGGCTGCTATCACCCGAGCCAGCAGAACACCTTCACCGGCAAGGTGACGCCCGCGATGCTGGACGCGGTGTTCAGCCGGGCGGCCCGGCATGCGGGGCTGGCTGTCCGGGGGGACGACCCCCCAATCGCCGGCGGCCCGGCAGGGGCAACTTGACCACCATGCGGACAAGCGACCACTTAGAGTAATAGGAATGGCCTCGTAGTTACTCGCAGTGTCAAGTGCGCGCGCTACCGGGAATTAAATTTGCGACATTGCCATACAATCGGTCCGGCCGTAATCCGCTTATCTAGAATCGGCAGAACACCGCGGGGTACTATCGCTGAGCCCCCGTAGCCCAAGGGAAGAGGCCGGCCCCCTAAAAGGGTCCCCAGTGTCGGTTCGACTCCGACCGGGGGTACCAGGGTCTGGCCAGCTCATGTACCGGGGCAGACCAGCCGGAACCCGCCTCAACCAGCCGGGCGAACTGCGGTGAACCGCCGGGTTTACGGGGCTTATTGCCCGTCAGTGGCAAACGCCAATCAGCTTCGAATCCCGTTGCCAGCGCGCCGATATTCACCCGATGTTATTGCAACTGCCTGCAGTGCCGATAAGAATCGCAGCGCACTAAGAACCGCAGTGCCGCGGCGAAGCCGGTCAGCGCGCGGTGGAAGGATTGACGCCGCTAGCCGCTAACATCAGGCCCGGCCCTGTCGATAGTGATGCGGGCAAGCACGCGCCGCTCACGCTGCATTGCGGCGGCATAGTCGTCCCAGTCAGGGTGCTCGCCCGCGACCCTGCGGTAGTAGTCGATGAGCAAGTCCAGGGCGGCGGGCAGCCTGACGATCTCGGCGACGCCCTCGACCTGGATCCACTCGCCAAAGAACCGGTCGGTGAACACGCACAGCGAAGCGCGCGGGTCGCGCAGCAGGTTCTTGGTCTTGATCGCGGTCTCCCTGGTACTGATCAGCACCCGGTTGGCGTCATCGACGCCGACGGAGACCGGAGACAACTGCGGGCGGCCATCCGCCCTGGTGGTAGCGAGCACAGCGCGATGATGCTCGCGCAGGAACGCGACGGCGCGGTCGATGTCCACGCTGGCAGGCGATCCGGTCAGGCGCCGTTGAGCCTGCTACGGCGCTGCAGCTCGTACTCGTGCACGATGGCGCTGGCGTAGCCGTGCGACAGCCCGTGCTCGTCGGAGAGCCAGTGCGCACGCTCGGTGCAGCGCAGGAACGCGGGGCCTGATTCAAGTCGGCTGAACCACTCACGGAGTTGCAGTCCGGTCACGGACGGGATGCGCGCGATCAGGTTCTTATGCATCTCCGGGGAGTGGGTCATCGACAAGTGGCACCTCCAGGGCTGAAGCCTCTTGCAGACGAGACTGCACCACCGCCAGCGCCCTGACAACCCCCGGACGTCACCATTCCGTAATAACCCGTTTGGCCCGAGTCACCGTGCCTGCGGCACCGTGCTGCCTGGCCAGGCAGAGTCGAAACCCTGCCCGATCCGTCCAGGCTCACCGGCAACTGGCTCGGTAGCAGCAGCGAAGAATACCGGTCAAGCAGCAGCTTGCCGGTGAACAGCCGAGGTCAGCTGAGCCGCTCGAAGATCATCGCCATGCCCTGGCCGCCGCCCACGCACATGGTCTCGAGGCCGAAGGTCTTGTCGTGGAACTGCAGGCTGTTGAGCAGCGTCGAGGTGATGCGCGCCCCGGTCATCCCGAACGGGTGGCCGACGGCGATCGCGCCGCCGTTCACGTTCAGCTTGTCGATGTCGATGTCCAGGTCACGGTAGGACGGGATCACCTGGGCGGCGAACGCCTCGTTGATCTCCACCAGGTCGATGTCCTTGATCGTCATGCCGGCCCGCGCCAGCGCCTGCCTCGATGCCTCGACCGGGCCGAGGCCCATGATCTCCGGCGACAGCGCGGTCAGCCCGGTGGAGACGATCCTGGCCAGCGGCGTGATGCCAAGCTCGGCCGCCTTGGTGTCGCTCATCACGATGACCGCGGCGGCGCCGTCGTTCAGCGGGCAGCAGTTGCCGGCCGTCACCGTGCCGTTGGGCCGGAACACCGGCTGCAAGGCGGCCACCTTCTCCAGGGTGGTGCCGGGGCGCGGCCCGTCGTCGGCCGAGATGACCGCGCCGTCTGGCAGCGTCGCCGGGGTGATGTCGCGCTGCCAGAACCCGTTCACCAGCGCCTTCTCCGCCATGTTCTGCGACCTGACGCCAAACTCGTCCTGCTCGGCCCTGCTGATGCCGCGAATCTGGGCGACGTTCTCCGCGGTCTGGCCCATCGCGATGAACACGTCAGGGAGCTGGCCGTCATCCCGCGGGTCGTGCCAGGTCAGCTCGCCGGTCGCGTACTCGGCGGCGCGCGCCTCGGCAGCGCCGAACACCGGGTTCTTGGTGTCGGGCGCGCCGTCGCTGCTGCCCTTGCCGAACCGGCTGACCATCTCCACCCCGGCCGAGATGTACACGTCGCCCTCGCCCGCCTTGATCGCGTGGTAGGCCATCCTGGTGCTCTGCAGCGACGACGAGCAGTACCTGGTGATCGTGGTGCCTGGCAGCGAGTCGTAGCCGAGCATCACCGCGACGACGCGGGCCATGTTGTAGCCCTGCTCGCCGCCCGGCAGGCCGCAGCCGAGGATCAGGTCGCTGATCGTGGCGGGGTCAAGCTGCGGCACCTTCGCCAGCGCCGCGGCCACCATCTGCACGGTCAGGTCGTCGCCGCGGATGCCGGTCAGTGAGCCCTTGAATGCCCGGCCGATCGGCGAACGGGCGGTTGCGACGACGACGGCCTCAGGCATGACAGCTCCCGGCAAGATCTCGTAGTTAACTGGACAGTAGCTTATGTCAACGCCTGCCCACCTCCCAGCCTTCCCGGGGTGCCCAGAGCCAGGTGGGATAGCGTCAGGGGACTCGGGTGGCGAGTGCTGGAGGTGGTGACCCATGCAGGTGCACGACTCGCTGATCAGCCTGATGGGCAATACGCCATTGGTCAGGCTCCGCAAGGTCACCAGGCAACTAGGCGTCCAGGAGCCAGCCGCCGACGTGCTCGCCAAGGTCGAGTACTTCAACCCAGGCGGGTCGGTCAAGGACCGCATCGCGCTCAGGATGGTCGAGGCGGCCGAGGCGTCAGGCGCGCTGCTGCCCGGCGGCACCATCGTCGAGCCGACGTCAGGCAACACCGGCATCGGGCTGGCCATCGTGGCGGCCGAGAAGGGCTACCACTGCCTGTTCGTCTGCCCGGACAAGGTGAGCCAGGACAAGATCAGCGTGCTCAGGGCCTACGGCGCCGAGGTGGTCGTCTGCCCGACGACCGTCTCGCCAGACCATCCGGACTCCTATTACTCGGTATCGGACCGGCTGGCCAGGGAAACGCCGGGCGGCTGGAAGCCGAACCAGTACACCAACCCGGAGAATCCGAACTCGCACTACCTCTCCACCGGCCCGGAGATCTGGGCGCAGACCGAGGGGCGCGTCACCCATTTCGTCGCGGGCATCGGCACCGGCGGCACCATCTCCGGTGCCGGCCGGTACCTCAAGGAGGTCTCCGGCGGCCGGGTGCAGGTGATCGGCGCCGACCCTGAGGGTTCTGTCTACTCCGGCGGCACCGGCAGGCCGTACCTGGTCGAGGGGGTCGGCGAGGACATCTGGCCGGAGACCTACGACAAGAGCATCTGCGACCAGATCATCGCGGTCAGCGATGCCGACTCGTTCCTGATGACCCGCAGGCTGGCCAGGGAGGAAGCGCTGCTGACCGGCGGCTCCTGCGGCCTGGCCGTGGTGGCGGCGCTGCGCGTCGCCAGGCAGGCGGGGCCGGGCGACGTGGTCGTGGTGCTGCTGCCTGACGGCGGCCGCGGCTACCTGGCGAAGATCTTCAGCGACGAGTGGATGGCCGACTACGGCTTCCTCACCCAGGAGTCGGCCGAGCCGCGGGTTGCCGAGGTGCTTGAACGCAAGCCAGGCGCGCTGCCGCCGTTCGTGCACGCCCATCCCGACGACAACGTCCGCGCGGTGATCGAGAGCATGCGCGAGTTCGACGTCTCCCAGCTTCCCGTGCTCAGCGCCGAGCCGCCGGTGATGGCGGCCGAGGTCGTCGGCTCGATCGTGGAGCGCGACCTGCTCGAGGCGCTGGTCTCTGGCAAGATCGGGCCCGACGACGTGGTGTCCGGGCTGATGTCGCCGCCGTTGCCGACGGTCGGCTCCGGCGAGCCGGTCAGCACCGCGGTGACCGCGCTCGGCCAGGCCGGCGCCGCGCTGGTGCTGGTGGACGGCAAGCCGGCCGGCATGATCACCAGGCAGGACATCCTGACGTTCCTGTCCAGCCGGTCCTGAGGGAGGGGGCACAGCAGGATGGCAGCCGAGCACGCCGACGGGTTCGAGACGCTGGCGATTCATGCCGGCCAGGAGCCGGATCCGGTTACCGGCGCGGTGGTGCCGCCGATCTACCAGGTGTCGACCTACAAGCAGGATGGCGTCGGCGGATTGCGCGGCAGCGCGCTTGGCGACGCAGCCAGGTGGATCGAGGGATACGAGTACTCGCGGACCGCCAACCCCACCAGGGGCGCGCTCGAGGAATGCCTGACCGCGCTCGAGGGCGGTGCCCGCGCGCTTGGCTATGCCTCGGGGATGGCCGCGTCCGACAACCTGATCAGGGTCGTCTGCCGGCCCGGTGACCACGTGCTGATCCCGCACGACGCGTACGGCGGCACGTTCCGGCTGTTCGACAAGGTGCTGGCCGGCTGGGGCATCAGCTACCGGCCGGTGCCGATGACCGACCCCGCGGCGGTCAGGGCGGCGCTCGCCGAGCGCGCGACCAGGCTGCTGTGGGTGGAGACGCCGACCAACCCGCTGCTGTCCATCGCGGACATCACCGCGCTCGCGCAACTCGCGCACGACGCCGACGCGCTGCTCGTGGTCGATAACACCTTCGCCTCGCCGTACCTGCAGCAGCCGCTGGCGCTCGGCGCCGACGTGGTCGTGCACTCCACCACTAAGTACATCGGCGGGCACTCCGACGTCGTCGGCGGCGCTGTGGTGGTGGCCGACCTGGCGCTCGGCGATCAGCTGGCATTCCTGCAGAACGCGACCGGCACCGCCGGCGGCCCGTTCGACGCGTGGTTGACGCTGCGCGGCGCCAAGACGCTCGCGGTGCGGATGGACCGGCACTGCCAGAACGCCGGGCGGATCGCCGAGATGCTGGCCAGCCATCCCAGGGTGGCGCAGGTCTACTACCCGGGCCTGCCAGGCCATCAAGGGCACGAGGTGGCGGCCAAGCAGATGCGCGGCTTCGGCGGGATGGTCTCGTTCCGCGCCGCGGGCGGCGAGCGGGAAGCTCTCGGCATCTGTGGCAGGACCCGGCTGTTCACCCTCGGCGAGTCGCTCGGCGGCGTCGAGTCATTGATCGAGCACCCGGCCAGGATGACGCACGCCTCGGTGACAGGCTCTGCGCTTGAGGTGCCTGCCGACCTGGTCCGGCTGTCGGTGGGCATCGAGACCTGCGAGGACCTCATCGAGGACCTGCGCGCGGCGCTTGGCTGATCTCGGGGGTTGCCCGGCAACGCAACAGGCCGGCGTCACGGCCAGGTTGAGCCTCGGTGACGCCGGCCTGCTGTGAGATCCGGCGGTTCAGGTGGTGACGGCGGCCTTCTTGTTGGTGATCCAGGCACCAACGAACAGGGCTATCGCGACGACGAAGGCAGCCGCGCCGCGGAACCAGTGCGAGCCGCCGCCCTTCACGTGGCTGCCGCTGTTCAGGAAGTGTGGCGCAGCGCCGGTGACCCACAGAACGCCGACGACAAGGGCCACCAGGCCGACGACCGCCATGCCGATGACCAGCCCGCGCTTGCTGCCGCCGCCGCCGGACACGCTTTGAGAACTCACGATTTCCTCCTTGTTGCTGGCTGCCCCTGGCCGGACCCGAGAGGCGGCTCACCAGCGATGACTACCTGCGGCACGGTACTACTGCCGTGCGCAGTCAGCGGTTGCTTCCGGAGCGATATGTGTAAATTTTTGGCTACAGCAGCCCCGGCTTTCGCAGGACCGCGTCGCGCGATTTAGCCGTTCCACACCATGAGCACCAGGATCACCAGCCAGATGAGGTTGACCACGCCGCCCATCGCCGCGATCCTGCCGCGCTCCACCGAGGCTACATGAGCGGCGCCGGCCGAGCCGGCCTGCCCGCCCGCGTGCTGGCTGGCCGCGTCCGCGGCATCGCTGCCCGCATCGTGCTCAGCTGGGCTGCCCTGCCCGCCGCCGTTGACCGCCGACTCCACCGCCCTGATCGCGGCGCGCTGATCCCTGATGATCATGACAAGCAGCGCGAGCGTCACCACGAACAGCGTCATCGCCACGGTCAGCCAGGGCTTGCCCAGGTCCTTGTGCTTGCCGGCCTCCGCCGCCGCGATGCCGAACGCCAGCACGCCGAGTGACACCACGGTGAGGATCACGGTGATCCTGGCCAGGTATCGCAGTACCGGCACGTTGCGGTGCCTGATGTACCTGGGCGTCGATGAGATCGCGATCGCGAGCGGGCCGATCGTGAAGATCACAAAGGCGATGTGCAGCCAGAGCACCAGCCTGTCGGCGAAGGACATGCGCCGATCCTAGGGTCAGCCAGCCCTCGGACAGCGCAGCATCGCGGATCTAACCGGGCAACAACCGCGGCGCCAGGCTAAGCAGGCCGAGTCGGGCCGGCCGCGCCAGGGCCTGCGCCCGGGCTCTGCCAGGTCTCGCCAGGCTTGCCCTGCCAGGGCGCGGTGCCCTGCTCCGGCAGCTGGTCAGCGCC
>JASHQL010000335.1 GCA_030039155.1 Streptosporangiaceae bacterium
GGGCGGCCGGCATCACCTTGTACCTGACCGGCGTCCGGCACTTCTACCACTAGCCCGCCGGCCCGGCGGCTAGGCCGGACCCGGCTAGCTGCCGAAGCCGGGATTGTCCTGCTGCAGCACCCAGCCGTTACCGTCAGGGTCGGTGAAGGTACGCCAGCGGCCCCACGGCGCCTCCTGGGTCTGGTCGTCGGCGAAACTCAGCCCTCGGGCCGACAGTTCGGCCACCGTGGCGTCCAGATCCTGGCAGCCGAGCACGGTGCCGGTCAGCGAGCCGGCCGGCATGGACTCGAACCAGGTGACCAGCGTGATGGCGGTGCCGCCGCCGGGCGGGCGGAGCATCACCCAGCGCATGTTCTCGCCGAAGCTGCCGTCCATCTCCGCGGCGAAGCCGAGCACGTCGGCGTAGAACTGCTTGGCCCGGTCCTGGTCGGTGACCGGGACCGAGATGACCTCAAGGCTGCTGACTGGCATGGCAATCTCCTTCTTGCGCTGGTTGGTCGTTGCTGTCGAGGTAGCCGGCCAGCCGCTCGCCGATGATGCGCGGCCAGCCGCCGGACATGGCCTTGCGGGCCAGTTGCGCGCCGAGGCCGTGGAAGCCGACCTGGTGCATCCGCAGCCTGGTCCGCGCTGCGCCGGTGGCGGTCAGCGTGAACGTCACGGTGGTGTCGATCTTGCCGCCCGCCCAGGACCAGACCATCCGGGCCGGCGGGTCGAGTTCGAGCACCTGGCAGCGGACCACGCCGTCGAAGCCGGGTGCAGGCTTGGTGCGGAAGGTGAACGCGTGCCCGACCTCGGCCGCGAAGTCGTTCGGCATCAGCCACACGGCAAGGGCTTCGGCCGAGGTCAGCGCGGCCCAGACCCGCTCGATCGGATGCGGGTACTTGGCCGTGACCTCGATGTCGGCCTTCATGGGTCCGCCTCCCTCAGGTAGTCGCCGAGCGCGCCGAGCCGGTCCTGCCAGAACCGCTCGAGCTCGGCAAGCCAGTCCCGCAGTTCGGTCAGCGCGGCCGGGCGGAACTGGTAGATCCGGTTGCGCCCCTGCCTGGTCGCCGTCACCAGGCCTGCCTCCCGCAGCACCCGCAGGTGCTGGGACACCGCGGCCTGGCTGACGTCCAGGCCGGCCATCAGCTCACCGACCGCGAGGTCGCGGCCGGCCAGCCGCTCGAGCAGGTGCCGCCTGGTGGCGTCGGCCAGCGCCGCGAACCTGTCTGCAGGTGCCGCTGCCGCCGTCTTCCGCGGCCGTCCGCGCTGCGCACGGCCGGGCTGCGCTGCCATGGGCTACATTCTCATTAGTTTTTATTTAAGTGTCAAGGTGACCGAGTGGCGGGCCCGACCGGCGGCGTGACCTTCGTTCCCGGCAAAATGGTCGTTGATGACAGCAACGATCCTGGACGGCAAGGCAACGGCGGCGGCGATCCGCGAGGACCTGGCCAAGCGAGTGGCGATGCTGGCGCTGGTCGGCCGGCCGCCGGGCCTCGGCACGATCCTGGTCGGCGATGATCCAGGCAGCCGGTCGTACGTCAACGGCAAGCACCGGGACTGCGCGCAGGTCGGCATCGAGTCGATCAGGTTTGACCTGCCGGCCGACGCCAGCCAGCAGCAGGTCGAGGATGCGGTCGCGGAGCTGAACGCCGATCCCGGCTGCACCGGCTACATCGTGCAGCTGCCGCTGCCTGCCGGGCTGGACGCGCAGCGCGTGCTGAGCCTGATCGACCCGGCCAAGGACGCCGACGGCCTGCACCCGGCCAACCTGGGCCGGCTGGTGCTCGGCGAGCCGGGCCCGCTGCCGTGCACGCCGCGCGGCATCGTGGTCCTGCTGCGCCGCTACGACGTGCCGATCGGCGGCGCCGAGGTGACGATCGTGGGCCGCGGCATCACCGTGGGCCGGGCGCTCGGCCTGCTGCTGACCAGGCGCACCGAGAACGCGACGGTCACCCAGTGCCACACCGGCACCAGGGACCTGGCCGCGCACACCCGCAGCGCCGACATCGTGGTGGTCGCGGCCGGCCGGCCTGGGCTGCTCACCGCGGACATGGTCAGGCCAGGTGCTGCCGTGCTCGACGTCGGCATCACCAGGACCGAGGCCGGCCTGGTCGGCGATGTTGACCACAAGGTCGCCGAGGTCGCGGGCTACCTGGCGCCGATGCCGGGTGGCGTCGGGCCGATGACCAGGGCGATGCTGCTGGCCAACGTGGTGGAGGCGGCCGAGCAGCGGGCCGGGCTCGGCTAGCCCGCACGAATCCCTGGGTTACTTGCGGGTAATATAGAGGCTCCGGGTACCCCGGACGCCGGCCGGCCAGCACGTTTGGCAGGCTGTACCGTGCGCAGGCCAGCGCTGCGCAGTCGTTTGGAACGGGCCATGCTCGGTCCGGACAGAGCCGCAACGGCTCGCAGAGGGAGGTCGGCCGCCGGTCATGAACATCGTCGTGTTGATGAAGCAGGTTCCTGACACCTGGTCGGAGCGGACGCTGCGGGCCGCCGACAACACCCTGGACCGCGATGCGGCCGACGCGGTGATGAACGAGCTTGACGAGTACGCGATCGAAGAGGGCCTGCGGCTCACCGAGGCGCACGGCGGCGAGGTGACGATCGTGTCGATGGGCCCGGAGAAGGCCACCGAGTCGATCCGCAAGGCGCTGTCGATGGGCGCGGACAAGGCCGTGCACGTCAGCGACGAGGCGCTGCACGGCTCGGATGCGCTGGTGACCTCCGCGGTGCTCGCGAAGGTGCTCGAGCGGGCCGGGTTCGACCTGGTCATTCTCGGCTCGGAGTCCACCGACGCGAGGACCGGCGTGCTGGCCGCGATGCTGGCCGAGCGGCTCGGCGTGCCGCAGCTGACGTTCGCCAGCAAGGTCGACATCGACGGATCGGCGATCGCCATCCACCGGCTGGCCGATTACGGCTACGACACCGTCGAGGGCACGCTGCCTGCGGTGGTCAGCGTGGTCGAGAAGATCAACGAGCCCCGCTACCCGTCGTTCAAGGGCATCATGGCGGCGAAGAAGAAGCCGGTCGAGACGCTGACCGTGGCCGACCTCGGCATCGACCCGGCTCAGGTCGGCCTGGCCGCCAGCGCCACCGAGGTCGTCGAGTGGGCAAAGCGGCCGCCGCGCGCGGCCGGCGTGGTGGTGACCGACGACGGCGACGGCGGTACCAAGGCTGCCGAGTTCCTGGCCTCCCGCAAGTTCATCTGAGAAGGGCTGCAGACATTGGCTGAGATCCTGGTGCTCGCCGAGCACTCTGGCGAGACGGTCAAGAAGGTCACCACCGAGCTGCTGACCCTCGCGCGCAGCCTCGGCGAGCCGTCCGTGGTCTGGACCGGACCAGGTGCGGAGGGTGCCAAGGACCGGCTGGCGGAGTTCGGCGCGGCCAAGGTGTACGTGGCCGATAGCGCAGACTACGACGACTACCTGGTCGCGCCGAAGGCCGAGCTGCTCGGTCAGCTCGTCGCCGACAAGGCCCCGGCCGCGGTGCTGGTCCCGGCGACCGCCGAGGGCAGGGAGGTGGCCGGTCGGCTGGCGGTCAAGACCAGCTCTGGCGTGCTCACCGACGTGGTGGGCGTGTCTGGCGAGCTGGTCGGCGAGCAGTCGATCTTCGGCGGCGCGATTACCGTGCAGTCCAGGGTGACGGCCGGCACGCCGATCATCGCGGTGCGGCCGAACGCGGTCAGCCCTTCGGCCGCGGCGGGCGCCGCTGTCCTGGAGCCGGTTTCGATTGCGGTGACCGACGCGGCCAAGACCGCCAGGGTCACCGGCCGGGTGGCGCAGGAGCGCGGCGAGCGGCCGGAGCTGACCGAGGCCTCGATCGTGGTGTCCGGCGGCCGCGGGCTCGGCGCCGGGGAGAACTTCGCGCTGATCGAGCAGCTTGCCGACTCGCTCGGCGCCGCCGTGGGCGCGTCCAGGGCGGCCACCGACGCCGGCTGGTACCCGCATCAGTTCCAGGTCGGGCAGACAGGCAAGACGGTGTCGCCGCAGCTGTACATGGCCATCGGCATCTCCGGCGCGATCCAGCACCGGGCCGGCATGCAGACGTCCAAGACGATCATGGTGGTGAACAAGGACCCGGAGGCGCCGATTTTCGAGCTCGCCGACTTCGGCGTGGTCGGCGACCTGTTCAAGGTGGTGCCGCAGCTGATCGAGGAGATCGGCAAGCGCCAGGCCGGCTGAGCCGTCCGGCGCGGCCGCCGCCAGCCAAAACCACGGTGCGCTGATCCCGATTAGGCTTGGGCCCACCATGGGGATTTCCGAGCGGGAGAGCGATGCCGGCGGCTGCCGAGGCCGGCCGGGCAGTACCTGTCAGGTGTACCTGGATCACGCGGCCACCACGCCGATGATTCCGGCCGCGGTTGCCGCGATGACCGATGAACTCGGCCAGACCGGCAACCCGTCCTCGCTGCACAACGCCGGCCGC
>JASHQL010000336.1 GCA_030039155.1 Streptosporangiaceae bacterium
ACCCGCGGACGGCGGACCAGCGGCTCCAGCGGACGGTGCGCCAGCGGCTGGGCAGCCAGCGGACGGCGGGTCGCCGTCCGGCGCTGGCGCGACCGGGGCCGGCGCTGACCGCACTGCCGGGCATGACGGCGACCGGGGCCTCGGCAGCGCGGTCACGCTCTACGACGTGGCCAGGCTGGCGGGCGTGTCCACCGCGACCGTGTCCAGGGTGGTGCACGGCCAGGACCGGGTCCGCGACAGCACCAGGGCTCGGGTGCAGCAGGTCATCGAGGAAACCGGCTACGTGCCCGATGGCGCGGCGCAGAGCCTGTCCAGGCGGCGCAAGTACATCATCGGCCTGGTCTGCGTGGAACGGCAGTCCGAGCGCCAGCAGTACGACATCGAGAGCATGAGCCTGCTGTTCTACGACGAGATCCTGCGCGGGGTCGAGGCCAGCATCAGGCACCACAACTGGTCGCTGCTCATCACCTACCTGCAGGAAGCGGGTGACCCGTACCAGCCGCGGCTGATGCAGCTGTCCGGTCAGGTGGACGGCCTGCTGATCGGCGAGGGCATCGTGCCGTCACCGTTCCTGGCCAGGCTGGCCGACCGGCTGCCGGTCGTGGTGATCGCCGGCAACCCGGAGGAACGCAACGCCGACGTGGTCACCGCCGACAACTTCTCGGGCGCCGCGGCGCTGGTCACGCACCTGATCGCGTTCCACGGCCGGAGCCGGATCTTCCACCTGGACGGCCCGGCGACCGCACCGGACGCACGGGAACGCCGGCTCGCGCTGCATGAGGTGATCGCCAAGCACGCCGACAGCAAGCTGGTCGGCACCTACCAGGGCAACTTCACCGTGCAAAGCGGCGAGGAAGCCGGGGAGAGCCTGCTGGCGGCCGGCGCCGAACTGCCGGACGCGGTGGTCTGCGCGAACGACCAGATGGCGATCGGCGTGCTGCAGGCATTCGGCAGGGCCGGCGTGCAGGTGCCGGATCAGGTGGCGGTGGTCGGCTTCGACGACATCTTCCCCGGCAGCTTGTTCGACCCGTCGCTGACCACGGTGCACCAGCCGATGCGGCTGCTGGGCGAGCGCGCCTGCGCCAGGCTGCTTGACCGGATCGCCAAGCCGCACCTGAAGCCGCGGGTGGAACTGCTGCCCACCGAGCTGGTGCTGCGCGCGAGCTGCGGCTGCCCGCCGGGCACCGGGTCCCGCCGCGCGATCACGCCGGCCGACTACGTCAGGTCCAGCCAGGCTCCGAGCGCCAGCCGGGGCCGCCGGCACGGTGCCGGCCGGGCCGGACGGCCCGCCCTGACCGTGCCGACTCAGGTGCAGAAGAGCTAGGGGACGCCATGGCCTACATCCTGCGCCGCCTGGCCTTCTACGCGTTCGCCGGCTGGGTCGCGGTCACGCTGAACTTCTTCATCCCGCGGGCCATGCCCGGCAACGCCGTCGAGGCCATCATGGCCAAGTTCCCGAGCTTGCAGCCGTCCGCCTACCACGCGCTCGAGGCCATGCTCGGCGTCGGCCATCCTGGCTCGATCTGGCATCAGTACTGGAGCTACCTCTACGACATCTCGCACCTCAACTTCGGCATTTCGCTGTCCGAGTTCCCGGCGAAGGTGTCGACGCTGCTCGGCGAGACGCTGCCGTGGACGCTGGTCCTGGTCGGCACCGCGACCGTGATCGCGTTCGTGCTCGGCACCGGGCTCGGCATCATCGCCGGCTGGCGGCACGGCGGCTGGTTCGACCGGAGCCTGCCCGGCCTGATGTTCTTCCAGGCGATCCCGTACTTCTTCCTGGCCCTGGTGCTGATCGACCTGCTGGCGCTGCAGGTGCACGTGTTCCCGACCGGCCAGGGTTACGGCGAGGGCCAGATCCCCGGCTGGAACTGGGACTTCATCCGCAGCGCCGTGGACCACTCGATCCTGCCGGCGTTCACCATCGTGATCACCTCGATGGCGGGCTGGATGCTGCAGATGCGCAACGTCATGATCACCACGATCGGCGAGGACTACGTGGTCGCCGCGCAGGCCAAGGGCCTGTCCAGCCGCCGCGTGGTGTTCACCTACGCGGCGCGGAACGCGCTGCTGCCGCAGCTGCAGGGCTTCGGGCTTGCGCTCGGCTTCGTGGTCACCGGGGCGATCGTGATGGAGATCGTCTTCTCCTATCCGGGCATCGGCCAGCTGCTGCTGACCGCGGTGACCTCCGACGACTACCCGCTCATGCAGGCGATCTTCCTGCTGATCACGGTCGCGGTGCTGCTCGCCAACCTGCTGGTCGACCTGGCGATGGTCGCCTTCGATCCGCGCGTCCGGACCAGAGGGGCGTTCTGATGACCGCCGCACTGACAGTCGTCGCCGACCCAGGGGCGCTCGCCGCCCAGCCGCAGGCGAAGAACCTGTGGCGCAGGCTGCCGGTCAAGGCCAAGGTCGGCGCGGTGGTGCTCGGCCTGTTCATCCTGGCCGGCGTCATCGGCCCGTTCTTCGCGCCTTACGACCCGTCGTATCAGAGCCCGTCGATCGCGCTGTCGATGCACCCGCCGGACGCCGCGCACTGGCTCGGCACCACCCAGAGCGGCCAGGACGTGTTCTCCCAGCTGCTCACCGGGATCAGGCTGACGCTCGGGCTCGCGCTGGTCGTCGGCGTGATCGCGACCGGGCTCTCGGTCATCGTCGGGGTCACCGCCGCCTTCCTCGGCGGGATCTGGGACGACTTCCTCTCCCTTGCCAGCAACGTGTTCCTGGTGATCCCGCAGGTCCCGCTGCTGATCTTGCTGCTCGGCTACCTGCCGCAGCGCGGCCAGGGCCCGACCGCGATCGTGCTGGCGGCGCTCGGCTGGCCGTGGGGCGCCAGGGTGATCAGGGCGCAGACGCTGGCGATCCGCAACCGCGACTTCATCGGCGCGTCCAGGGAGACCGGCGAGAAGACCTGGCGGATCATCGCCTACGAGATCGTGCCGAACGAGATCAGCCTGATCGCGGCCAGCTTCGTGAACACCGTGCTGTACGCGATCGGCGCCTCGGTGGCACTGGCCTTCATCGGCCTGGCCGACGTGTCCAGCTGGAGCCTGGGCACGATGCTGTACTGGGCGGAAAGCCAGCAGGCGCTGCAGCTTGGCGCCTGGTGGTGGTTCGTGCCGCCCGGCCTGGCCGTCGCGTTCATGGGCACCGCGCTCGTGCTGCTGAACACCGGCATCGACGAGCTCGGCAACCCGCGGCTGCGGGACGCGGCCGGCACGGCCAGGGTCGGCGGGCGCAGGCTGCGTCCCGCCGACCCGACACCCGTGCTGCAGGCGGTGCCGGAGCGCCGTAGCCCGCTGGCCGCGTTCGTGCACTCCTTCTCCCGTGCCTCCTTCTATGAAAGGGACGGGAACGTGCCGGCGTCAGCGGGACCGCGGCCCGCCAGGCCAGGCGCGCTCAGGCCGAACGGCAGGCAGCGATGAAGCCGCGCAGCAGCCGCGCGCTGCCCGGTCGCGGGGGTGTCGTCCCCGCAGGCGAGTACCCCGATTCGGCCCAGGACCTGCCGATGGCAGGACCGGTGCTCGACATCAAGGACTTCTCCGTGGTGTACCGGTCGCCGGGCGCCGACGTGCGTGCCGTGCACCGGGTGAGCCTGGCGCTGCACCGCGGCGAGGTGGTCGGGCTGGCCGGCGAGAGCGGGTCAGGCAAGTCCACGCTGGCCTACGGCATTTGCCGGCTGCTCAGGCCGCCTGCGCTGATCACCAGCGGCAGCGTGACCTATCAGGGCCGCCGGGCCGGCCGGCCGGTGGACGTGCTGCACCTGCGCGCCGAGGGATTGCAGCACTTGCGCTGGCGGGAGATCGCCATCGTGTTCCAGAGCGCGATGAACGCGCTGAACCCGGTGCTGAACGTGCGGGACCAGCTGCTCGACGTGATGCACGCGCACCTCAAGCTGACCAGGGAGGAGGCGGCCGAGAAGGCGGCGTCACTGCTGGACCTGGTGGGGATACCGCGGAACCGGCTGCGCAGTTACCCGCACGAGCTGTCCGGCGGCATGCGGCAGCGCGTCATGATCGCGATGGCGCTTGCCACCGAGCCGGAAATCGTGATCATGGACGAGCCGACCACGGCGCTCGACGTGGTGGTGCAGCGCGACATCCTGGCGCAGATCGCGGAGCTGAAGGAGAGCCTCGGCTTCTCCATCCTGTTCATCACCCACGACCTGTCGCTGCTGCTTGAGCTGGCCGACCGGATCGCGGTGATGTACGCAGGCCAGCTGATGGAGCTCGGCACCGCAGGGGAGATCCAGCACGAGGCGGCTCACCCCTACACCAAGGGCCTGCTCCGCTCGTTCCCGTCGCTGCACGGGCAGCGCCGTGAGCTGGCCGGCATCCCCGGCGTGCCGCCCGACCTGAGCAGCCTGCCGCCCGGCTGCCCGTTCCTGCCCAGATGCGACTTCGGCACCGCGGCCTGCTCGGACATCGACATGACGATGGCCCACGTCCGCACCTCGGACGACCTGACGCACCTGACCGCCTGCCCGTTCGTGCTGCCCGATGAGCAGCAACCGCGCGCAGACCGGACCGCGGCGACCCAGGCAGTGGAGGGCTGACGTGACCAGCAGCGTCGTCGAGTCGGCCGCCGCAGCCCGCGGGTCGCTAGCCATGCAGGCGACCTCGATCAGCAAGGACTTCACGCTCGGCCGCGGGGCGGTGCTGCACGCGGTGCGTGATGTGTCGCTGAACCTGTACAGCGGCGCCGTGGTCGCGCTGGTCGGCGAGAGCGGCTCAGGAAAGTCCACGGTGGCCAGGCTGCTGGCCGGCCAGGAGCGGCTGACCTCGGGATCGATCGAGCTGGACGGCCACCAGGTCAACGTGGCAAGCCGCGGCGCGTTCCGCAGCTACAAGCGCCAGGTCCAGATGGTGTTCCAGGACCCGTTCGGCTCGCTGAACCCGGTGCACAAGGTGAGCTACATCCTGGAGCGCCCGGTCCGGCTGCACCAGCACCCGGCCGGAAAGACGGAACTGCGCGCCGAGCTGCTGCGGCTGCTCGAGCAGGTCAGGCTCACCCCGGCGGACAAGTTCCTGGCCAAGTTCCCGCACGAGCTGTCCGGCGGCCAGCGGCAGCGGGTGTCGTTCGCCCGCGCGCTTGCCGCGCAGCCGCGGGTGCTGCTGGCCGACGAGCCGGTCTCGATGCTGGACGTGTCGATCCGGCTGGAGATGCTGAACCTGCTCGACGACCTGCGCAAGCGGCTCAAGCTCGCGCTGCTGTACATCACCCACGACATCGCATCGGCCAGGTACTTCGCCGACGAGGTGCTGGTGATGTACGCCGGCCAGGTGGTCGAGCGCGGCCCGGCCGAGGAGCTGACCCAGCATCCGGCGCACCCCTACACCCAGCTGCTGGTCGCCTCGGCGCCAGACCCAGACAAGCTCGGCACCGGGCTGGCGGCCGGCTCGCAGCCGGCCCGCCGCGCTGAATCGGCGGCCGCAGCTTCCGGCTGCCCGTTCAGCACCCGGTGCCCGCTTGTCATAGACCGCTGCAGGCAGGAGAACCCCGCGCTGCAGCCCGTATCGCCGGCGCGGGCGGCTGCCTGCTGGCGCCTCGACATCGCGGCGCCTGAGACCGTAGCCGGACAGCAAGAGAGAAGGAAGGCATGAAAGCTCACTACTAGCACTGCAAGCAGCCGATATCCGATGATCAATCTTCCTGTGAACAAGGAGGAAACATGGGAAGCCCGCACAGGCTGACTGGCCTTGTGTGCTTGACAGCGGCCGTCACCGTATGCGCCGGCCTCGCGGCTTGCTCTTCCACGCCAGCCCCGAGTTCGAGCGCATCCGCTGCCGGCAAGACGCTGGTGATGGAGAGCTCTCCTGAGACTGCCATCACGCAGGCATTCAACCCCTTCGTCGCCACCCAGGCCGCGTACGGCATGGGCGCGACGGGGCTCATCTACGAGCCGCTGATCCAGTTCGACCTGGCCGCGCCGCCGAAGTACTACCCATGGCTGGCGACCGGGTACAAGTGGTCCAACGGCGGCAAGTCGATCACCTTCACGATCCGCCAGGGCGTGAAGTGGAACAACGGCACGGCGTTCACCCCCGCCGACGTCGCCTTCACCTACAACATGCTGAAGTCCAACAGCGCCGTCAACCTGGCCGGCCTTGCCATCACCAGCGTCTCCACCGCAGGCGACACCGTCACGGTGAACTTCTCCAGCCCGCAGTACACCAACCTGGAGCAGATTGCCGGCGTTGGCATCGTGCCGAAGGCGATCTGGAGCAAGGTGAGCAACCCGGCCACGTTCACCGACCCCAACCCGGTCGGCACCGGCCCGTACGAGCTGAAGAGCTTCACCCCGCAGGGCTTCACGCTGAAGAAGAACCCCTACTACTGGCAAGCGTCGAAGGTCAAGGTGGCCAACGTGTACTTCCCCGTGTACACGTCCAACACCGGCGCGCTGTCGGCGCTGTTCTCCGGCACGATCGACTGGACCGGGAACTTCATCCCCGGCCTGCAGAAGGACTTCGTCGACAAGGCACCCGCCTACCACCACTTCTGGGAGGCGGCTGGCGGAACCAACAGCCTGTTCCCGAACCTGAACAAGTGGCCGACCAACCAGCTCGCGGTCAGGAAGGCCATCAACCTGGCGGTCAACCGGTCGGTCGTCGCCAGCGAGGGCGAGGCAGGCCTGGAGAACCCGGTGCTGAACGCGACCGGGCTGACCCTGCCGACCTTCAACGCATGGAGCGGTCCTGTTGCCTCCAAGACGAACTCGGCGACGGCGAACGCCACCGCTGCCAAGGCCGTGCTGAAGGCTGCCGGATACAAGCTCAACAGCTCCGGCTTCTTCGAGAAGAACGGCAAGGTCGTGTCGATCACGCTGACCGACCCGTCCGCCTACACCGACTACGCCGAGGACTGCTCGATCGTGGCCGGCGAGCTGAAGGCGGCCGGCATCGACGCGACGTTCTCCGGCCAGGCGGTTACCACCTGGGACGCTGACGTCGCCGACGGCGACTTCCAGCTGACCATGCACTGGTCGAACGGCGGCCTGACCCCGTACAACATGTACGACGGCTGGCTGGACAGTGCTCTGTACAACCCCAAGAGCGCGACTGGCGATTTCGAGGGCCTGAAGGACCCGGCGCTGGACGCCGACCTGGCCAAGCTCGGCGGAGCCGCCACCACGGCAGAGCAGACCGCTGACCTGGTCCCGCTTGAGGACTATGTCGCGGCGAACCTGCCGATCATCCCGATGACCACTGCGTCTGAGTGGTTCGAGTACAACTCGCAGAACTTCGTCGGCTGGCCGACCCAGTCGGACCCGTATGAGACCGGGCAGCCCTCCGGCACCAACAACGGGCCAGGCTCGGGCACCGATGAGGTTGTGATCCTGCACCTCAGCCCACGCAAGTAGTTACTCGCATCAGCAAGCGGGCCCTCCCCTGGCTTGCCAGGGGAGGGCCACACCCCACACGTACCGTAAACCACGATGATGAATGCTCAAGGAACTGGCTGCGGCACAAGGAGCCGCAGGCCAGGATCTTGACTATGACAAATGGGCAGCAGAAGGCGTGATCGGCGCAGACCGCCTGGCGTTCAGCACGCTGGCCTTCCCCGCGCATACCTTGGCCGAGGCGGTCTCGCTCGGCCGGGCCTACGGCTACGCCGGAGTCGAGCTCAGGCTCATCGACGGCGAGCTGATCGACCCGGCGGCGCTGACCGC
>JASHQL010000337.1 GCA_030039155.1 Streptosporangiaceae bacterium
CCGCGGCTGCCGCGTCGGCCAGCAGCGATGCGGCGGCCACGGCGGTCGGCCTGGTGCCCGGATCGCGGCTGAGCAGCGCCTCGATGACCGGGCCGAGCGGCCCGGCGGACGGCGCGCGCGGCGCATCCTCGCTGGCGACCCCCTCGCTGATGGCCATCGCCCCGCCGACCCGCTCGAACGGGCCGCGGCCCTCGACGGCCGCGTACAGGGTGGCGCCGAGCGACCACAGGTCCGACGCGGTGGATGCGGCGCCGCCGCGTACCCGCTCCGGCGCGGTGAAACCCGGCGTGCCGACCACCATGCCGACCTGGGTGAGCGACGGGTCTTCCTCGAACGTCGCGATGCCGAAGTCGGTCAGCACCGCCCGGCCGTCGGTCGTGATCAGCACGTTGCCCGGCTTGACGTCGCGGTGCAGGACGCCCGCCGCGTGCGCCTCGGTCAGCGCGCTCAGCAGGCCGGTGCCGAGCTCAGCCGCCTGCAGCGGCGGCAGCGGGCCGTCCTCGGCGATGACCTGGTCGAGCGACCTGGCCTGGACCAGCTCCATGATGATCCACGGGCTGCCGTTCTCCTCGACTACGTCGAAGACCTTGACCACGCCAGGATGGCTGAGCCTGGCCGCGGTCCGCGCCTCGCGCAGCGTGCGCTGGTAGATCGCCTCGGCGTCGGCCGGGCTGGCGAGCGGGGTGATCTGGACCTCCTTCACGGCCACCTCGCGCGCCAGCAGCTCGTCGCGGCCGCGCCAGACGATGCCCATCGCGCCCCGGCCGATCGGGTCGCTCAGCCGGTAACGCCCGGCTATCAGCCGACCGGAACCCGTGACAGCAGGTTGCATGGCCCGGACCCTATCTAGACCCAGGACGCGATGTCCTGTGAGGAAGATGTGAATTTGGCGAGGTAAGGCTACCGGTCGTCCGATCCGGGAGCTACCAACGTGAGCGAACGGTGACCGCGCTGCGTTACTCGCCTGGCCTGCGGGTCATCGCGAGCACATCGAGCGCCCGGTCCAGCTGCTCTGCGGTCAGCTTCCCGCTGGCCACGTGGCCGCGGTCGTGCACCACCTGGCGGATCGTCCGGCCGGTCGCCAGCGCCTCGTGCGCCACCTCGGCGGCCGCCTCGTAGCCGATGTACGGGTTCAGCGCGGTGACGATCGCCGGCGACGACTCGGCGTTGCGGCGCAGCCGCTCGGCGTTCGCGGTGATGCCGGCCACGCATTTGTCGGCCAGTGCCACGCTGGCCGTGGCCAGCAGCCTGATCGACTCCAGCAGGTTCCTGGCGATGACCGGCATCATCACGTTCAGCTCGAAGTTGCCGGCCGCGCCGCCGAACGCCACCGCCGCGTCGTTGCCGATCACCTGGGTGCAGACCTGGCAGACTGCCTCGCAGATGACCGGGTTCACCTTGCCCGGCATGATCGACGACCCTGGCTGCAGGTCGGGGATGTTGATCTCGGCGAGGCCGGTCCGCGGGCCCGAGCCCATCAGCCGGAGGTCGTTGCAGATCTTGTACAGGCTGACCGCCACCGTCTTGACCGCGCCGCTGGCCGCGACCAGGCCGTCACGAGCGCCAGCCGCCTCGAAGTGATCGCGGGCCTCGGTGAGCGGCAGTTGCATGTCGGCCGCCAGGTGGGCGATGACCGCCGCGGCGAAGCCCGGCGGCGCGTTCAGCCCGGTGCCGACCGCGGTGCCGCCGAGCGGCAGCTCACCGGCGTCCGGCAAGGCGGCGCTGGCCCGGCTTGCGCCATGCCGGACCGCGGCCGCGTACCCGCCGAACTCCTGGCCGAGCGTCACCGGCGTGGCGTCCATCAGGTGGGTGCGGCCGCTCTTCACCAGGTCGGTGAACTCGGCCGACTTGGCCTCCAGCGTGCCGGCCAGGTGATCAAGGGCGGGCAGCAGCCTGCTGGCGATCTCGCGGACCGTGGCCAGGTGGATCGCGGACGGGAAGACGTCGTTGGACGACTGCGAGGCGTTCACGTCGTCGTTGGGATGCACCGGCCGGCCGAGCCGGCCGGCCGCCAGCCTGGCGATGACCTCGTTGGCGTTCATGTTCGACGAGGTGCCGGAGCCGGTCTGGAAGATGTCGATCGGGAACTGGTCGTCGTAGCGGCCGCCGGCCACCTCGGCGGCGGCGTCGTGGATCGCGGCTGCCATGTCCGCTGGCAGCACGCCAAGCTGGCCGTTCACCACCGCCGCCGCGCCCTTGATCGAGGCCAGCGCGCCGATCATGTCGCGGGACAGCCGCTCGCCCGATATCTGGAAGTTCTGCACGGCGCGTTGCGTCTGCGCGCCCCACAGCGCGTCCGCTGGCACCTCGACCTCGCCCATCGAGTCATGCTCGATGCGGTAGCCGGTCACTTGGCCTGCCTCAGGACGGCCCAGAGCCGATCGTCAGCAGCGGCTGCTTCGGTGCCGTCACGTCCGCGAAGAAGTCGTTGCCCTTGTCGTCCACCACGATGAACGCGGGGAAGTCGCGTACCTCGATCCGCCACACCGCCTCCATGCCAAGTTCCGGGTACTCAAGCACCTCGACCTTGGTGATGCAGTCCTTGGCGAGCTTGGCCGCGGCGCCGCCGATCGACCCGAGGTAGAAGCCACCGTGCTGCTTGCAGGCCGCGGTCACCGCGGCTGACCTGTTGCCCTTGGCCAGCATCACCAGCGATCCGCCGGCCGCCTGGAACTGGTCCACGTAGGAGTCCATCCGGCCGGCCGTGGTCGGCCCGAACGAGCCGGACGGGTAGCCGTCAGGCGTCTTGGCCGGGCCCGCGTAATAGACCGCGTGGTCGCGCAGGTAGCCGGGCATCGGCTCGCCCGCGGCAAGCCGTTCGGCGATCTTGGCGTGCGCGATGTCCCTCGCCACCACCATCGGGCCGGTCAGCGCGAGCCTGGTCTTGATCGGGTACCTGGTCAGCTCGGCCCTGATCTCGTCCATCGGCCTGGCCAGGTCGATCCGCACGACATCACCGTCGAGGTCCTCGCCCTCGGTGTCTGGCAGGTACTGCGCCGGGTCGGTCTCCAGGCGCTCCAGGAACACCCCGTCCCTGGTGATCTTCGCCAGCGCCTGCCGGTCGGCCGAGCAGGACACCGCGATCGCCACCGGGCATGATGCCCCGTGCCGTGGCAGCCTGACCACCCGCACGTCATGGCAGAAGTACTTGCCGCCGAACTGGGCGCCGATGCCGGCCCTGCGGGTGATCTCGAGCACCTGCTGCTCGAGCTCGGGGTCGCGGAACCCGTGCGCGGCCATCGATCCCTGCGTCGGCAGCGCGTCCAGGTACTTGGCCGACGCGTACTTGGCCGTCTTCAGCGCATACTCGGCGCTGGTGCCGCCGATCACGATCGCCAGGTGGTACGGCGGGCAGGCCGCGGTGCCGAGCGAGCGGATCTTCTCGTCGAGGAAGCTGAGCATTCGCTGCGGGCTGAGTACCGCCTTGGTCTCCTGGTACAGGTAGGACTTGTTCGCTGAGCCGCCGCCCTTGGCCATGAACAGGAACTTGTACTGGTCGCCGCCGGTGGCGTACAGCTCGATCTGGGCCGGCAGGTTCGACCCGGTGTTGCGCTCCTCCCACATGGTCAGCGGCGCGAGCTGGGAGCAGCGCAGGTTCAGCGTGGTGTAGGCGTCGTAGACGCCGCGGGCGATGTGCTCCTCGTCGTTGCCGTCGGTGAGCACCTGCTGGCCGCGCTTGCCCATGACGATCGCGGTACCGGTGTCCTGGCACATCGGCAGCACGCCGCCCGCCGCGATGCAGGCGTTCTTCAGCAGGTCACCGGCCACGAACTTGTCGTTCTGGCTGGCTTCCTGGTCGTCCAGGATGGACCTGAGCTGGCGGAGGTGGGCCGGCCGCAGCAGGTGCGCGATGTCGTGCATGGCGGCGGCCGTGAGCCGGCTCAGCACCTCGGGCTCGACCTGCAGGAAGTCCCGGCCGAGCGCGCCGCGCACGGTGACCCCCTCGGTGGTCAGCAGCCGGTACTCGGTGCCGTCGGCGCCGACGGGGAGCAGGTCGCGATAGCTGAACTCGGGCATCGCTCCATCGTAGGCGGCAGCGCGCGGCCGCCGCCCGGCTGGGCCTCGGGGGCATCCCCTGGCCGGCCCAGCGGGCGGCGGCTGGCGTCGTTTCCCGGCTAGTCCGCCGGTGCGGGAATCGCTCGCTGACCGGCCGCCGGGAGGAACCTGATGGCGGCGATGACGATCAGCAGCGCCACCGCGTCGAAGACCGCTGCCGTGCTGAACGACACGGACATGCCGTGCACCTTGACCACCTCGGCGCTGGCCGCGGCTTGCAGGCGGCCCGCTGCGGCTTGCAGGTGGCCCGTCGCGGCGTGCAGGCGGCTCGCCGCCCTGGTGGCGGTGCCGAAGACCGTCACCAGGATGGACAGGCCGAGCGCGCCGCCGACCTGCTGCATGACGTTCACCATGCTGGCGGCCGCGCCGGAGTCCTGCGGCGGCACCCCGGCCAGCGAGGCCATGGTCAGCGGGACGAACGCCAGGCCCATGCCGAGGCCAAGCAGCAGCATCGGGCCGAGCACGCCGGACAGGTAGCTGGTGCCGGCCGACAACTGGCTGAGCCAGGTCATGCCGGCGACCACCGGGATCAGGCCCGCGATCAGCAGGCGCTTGGCGCCGAGCCGCGGCACCAGCCGTGGCGCCAGCCGTGAGGTGGCGAACAGCCCGCC
>JASHQL010000338.1 GCA_030039155.1 Streptosporangiaceae bacterium
AAGACGCACGTCAGCCGGATCCTGATGAAGCTCGGCCTGCGGGACCGCACGCAGGCGGTGGTGCTCGCCTACGAGACTGGCCTCGTGCACCCGGGTGGCTGAGTGGCTTCCGCGCAGGACAAGGCGTTCGCGGTCGCCTCGTGCGTGGCGCTGGCCGCCTATAACAACGTGATTCAGCTGCACCCGTGGCACTACCGGCGGTACGTCACGCTGAACCTGTGCGCTACCGGCGTCGCGCTGTCCGCCGCGGCGGCGAGCGGGCTGACGCCGGCTGATCTCGGTCTGGCCCGCTGGTCGCCAGGCCGGCTCGCGATCGGGCTTGCGGTCGGTGTCGCCGCGAGCTGGGTGGTTGTCGCGACGGTGCCAGCTACCAGGCCGCTGCTCTCTGACAAGCGGATCGAATCGTTGGAGGGGAAGGCGATCGCCCGGCAGGCGGCTGTTCGCATTCCGGTCGGCACCGTGCTGTGGGAGGAAGTCGCGTTCCGCGGCGTGCTGCAGGCGGCGCTGCGCCGGATCATGCCCGAGGCTGCGGCGATCGCGGTGAGCAGCGGAGTCTTCGGGCTCTGGCACATCCGGCCGACCTACCAGGCGCTGGCGGTGAACGACCTGGCCGCTGACCGCGCCCGGCTCGCCGCCAGGCTGTCCGGTGCAGTGGTGGTGACGGCCGCGGGAGGCGCGCTGCTGTCGGTGCTGCGCGCCAGGTCCGGCAGCCTGGCCGCGCCGGTGCTGCTGCACCTGGCCACGAACTGCGGCGGTCCAGTCGCCGCATGGGCGGTCGCCAGGCGGGCTAGCCGCGGGGAGCGGTTGTCGTTCCCTTCATGATCTTTTAGACCTTGGAGCGGTAGAAGTTCAGGTAGGACTTGGACGGCGTCGGGCCGCGCTGGTCCTGGTAGCGCGAGCCGTACTGCGGCGAGCCGTACGGGTGCTCGGCCGGCGAACTGGTCCGGAACAGGCAGAGCTGGCCGATCTTCATGCCGGGCCAGAGCTTGATCGGCAGCGTGGCGACGTTGGACAACTCGAGGGTCACGTGCCCGGAGAAGCCAGGGTCGATCCAGCCCGCCGTCGAGTGGGTGAGCAGGCCGAGGCGGCCGAGCGAGCTCTTGCCCTCGAGCCGCCCGGCGATGTCGTCAGGCAGCGAGATGATCTCGAACGTCGAGGCAAGCACGAACTCGCTCGGGTGCAGCACGAACGGCTCCTCGTCGGCGGTCTCGACCAGCCTGGTCAGGTCCGGCTGCTCGATCGAGGGGTCGATGTGCGGATATTTGTGGTTCTCGAACACCCGGAAGTACCGGTCGAGCCGGACGTCCACGCTGGACGGCTGGATCAGCTCAGGCTCGTAAGGGTCGAGCTTCACCCGGCCAGAATCCAGCTCGGACCTGATATCCCGATCAGAGAGCAGCACGGTGGCAACTTACCGGTTCGGGTACGATGTCGTGGCGATGCAGTCAGGCGGGCCGCCTCTGGCGCCGGCCGCCGGCCCCGCGGGTGTAGTTCAATGGCAGAACGTCAGCTTCCCAAGCTGATAGTGCGAGTTCGATTCTCGTCACCCGCTCCACTTGAACTCCGGACAACGGCGTCGGGTGCCTCATGCGGGCAGGAGAGCGACGCCATAGTCCGTGAATCGCTTGTCGCGCGTGACGATCGTCAGGCCTTCTGCCAGGGCTTGAGCGATCAACATGCGATCGAACGGATCGTCGTGATGGCGGGCAAGTCCTCCTGCGGCAGCCGCGTGGCCGATGCTGATCGGCAGTTCCAGGAATCCTCCGGTCCGCACCTGATGCTCAAGGTCGTCCGGCGCCTCCAGCTTGCCCAGCGACCTTTTGATCGAGATCTCCCAGGCGCTGGCAGCTGACACTGCGACGAGGTTGGCGGGGTCAGCGATCGCATCTTGGGCCTCCGTGCTCAGGCCCTCGTTTGCCAGCCACCACAGCAAAGCATGCGTGTCCAGCAGCAGCCTCACGGCCGCTCCCCGCGGAAGGCGGCAGCGATCTCATCCGGCAATGCGTCGAAATCTGGACTCAGACTGACCTTGCCGCGCCATCCGCCGGGCACGCGGCGGCCAGGGGGCTGAGCAAGAGCCACGAGGCGCGCAATCGGGCGCCCAGCCCTGGCTATGACAATTTCTTCGCCGGCCGCGGCGCGGTCTAGCAGTTGCGACAGGTGCGTCTTAGCTTCGTAGACGTTCACGCTCTCAGACATGAAGCGAGCATACCATCTTCTGGTCTAGTCTAGTCAAGTCATGGTTGCCCAGGTCGCTGCTGGTGTGCCGTCTTGCGTCATGCACCCACTGGCAAAGATCGCCGTGCCATTAACCGCGGTCAATCGGGGACAATCACGGTTGCTCGCAGGTACCCGGCGGGCCAGTTCAGGGCGCCTGACCTGCGGTGAGTTGGCTGATTCCCAAGCTGATAGTGCGAGTTCGATTCTCGTCACCCGCTCTCATCTGAAGGCCCAGGTAAGAGCACTTGATCTCGGGACAGACGATGAGTCCTCGGTGTTTCTCGCGCCCTTGAGCGTGCCCCGTCCCCGCGCAACTGAGTCTGGTGGTCGGGTCCGTGTTCTCCTAGCCGACGAGAACCGGGTGGGGCCGTATGCTCTGCCGTAGTTGGCGATCTGTACGGAGGAAGGCGTGCCGGGCTACCGTCCTATGACTCTCGCGGACCTTGCCCGCCGAGTCTCGTATTCGGTGGACGACGCCGTTCGCTGGAAGCTGGTCTGGGAGTTTCTTGAGGAGTACCGCTGGCATCCGGCCGAGAGTCAGCCCGCCCTGCTGCAAGACGAACCAGCCAGAACAGCCGACGATCGGTGGGATGCACTGTTCGCGGCCCTGGCCGAACACCTGTCGGCCCAGCACGATCTAGCGCCACCGGAATGGACTGAGGACCGGATCCTGCGCAGGCCATGGTTCCCCGCCGAGCTGAAAGTACAGCGGATCGACGCCTTCGTGACAGCGCCTGCCTCGTTTCGGAAACACGGCGTCTATCTGTCTGCGAGGGACTTGGAGGCCGCGTGACCGAGCCCGGTGAAGTCCTCTTTGGCCGCGCAGAGCTAGAGAGGGCCTTCACTGCGCTCGGAGAGCGGCTGGTCCGGCGCGGTGTCGTAGCCGACATATTCGTCGTCGGCGGCGCTGCGATGGCTCTTGCCTACGACGCGAACCGTGTGACGCGCGATGTCGATGCCGTGTTCGTGCCACACGGGCTCGTCCTGGATGAGGCCGGACAGGTGGCGCGCGAGCTTGGCTTGCCGCCCTGGTGGCTGAACGAGCAGGCGAGCGTCTACATCTCTGGCAAGGAGGATCCCGAGCGACGCCGGGTCTTCGATCATCCGGGCCTGCGGGTCATGGCAGCATCGCCTGAGCACGTCTTTGCGATGAAGGCCTTCGCGGCTAGGGCCCGTGACGTTGACGATCTTCGTTTGCTTGCCAGCATCATCGGTGTCGACTCGCTCGAGACGGCCCTGCGGATCTGTGCTGACTTCTATCCAGACGAGCAACTGTCTGAGCGCTCAGCAGCCGTCCTTAGCGAACTGCTGGCTTGATTGCCGAATCAGCCCGTACCAAGAATCAAGGCGGCTCCGCTGCGCTCCGCCGCAGCGCGCTCCACGCCGCGCTCTGGCTTGACGCCCCGCGCGCGCGGCGCGCCAACTCAGGCAGCTAACGTCCTTGCCAACTGGCTCATCCCCAGCCTCTCGGTTGTCCGGAGTCGA
>JASHQL010000339.1 GCA_030039155.1 Streptosporangiaceae bacterium
CACGATATAGACCTCGGGATGGCCGAAGAACCAGAACAAGTGTTGCCACAAGATCGCGCCGCCACTACTGGCCTGGAAGACGTGCGCCCCGAGTTTTCGGTCGATCTCCAGCACCAGCAGCGCGGCCGCGAGCACCGGGAAGGCCAACAGCACCAGCATCGAGGTGAGCAGGATGTTCCAGGTGAAGATCGGCATCCGGAACATGGTCATGCCCGGCGCGCGCATGCACAGGATCGTGGTGACGAAGTTGACCCCGCCGAGGATGGTGCCGAGGCCGGACAGCACCAGGCCCATGATCCACATGTCCGAGCCGACGCCGGGCGAGTAGGTGGTGTTGGTCAGCGGCGCGTAGGCGTACCAGCCGAATGCGGCCGAGCCGCCAGGGGTGAGGAAGCTGGCCAGCAGGATCAGCCCGCCGAAGGTGAACATGTAGTAGCTGAGCAGGTTCAGCCGCGGGAAGGCCACGTCCGGCGCGCCGATCTGCAGCGGCATGATCTCGTTGGCGAAGCCGACGAACAGCGGCGTGGCGAACAGCAGCAGCATCAGCGTGCCGTGCATGGTGAACAGCTCGTTGTACTGGGTGTCCGACACGATGTGGTTGTCCGGACCCATCAGCTGGGCGCGCATGATCATGGCCATCAGGCCGGCCACGAGGAAGAAGAAGAACGAGGTGATCAGGTACAGGTGGCCGATCACCTTGTGGTCGGTCGAGGACAGCCAGTCGGCAAGCAGCGACCCCTTGCGGTAGCCGCCCGGCGCGGCAACCGGCGCCGCCGCACTCGGCTGCATCGGCTCGTTGATGGTGGTCACTGAGCACCCCCTGACGCGTTCTGCAGCCGTTGTTCGTGGGAGACCCAGGCGCGGAACTGCGCGGGCGTCACGATCCTGATCTGGAAGAGCATCCGGCTGTGGTACAGGCCGCACAGCTCACTGCACCTGCCGATGGCCAGCGAGCCGTCCTTGGCGTACGACAGCGTGCTGGTCGGGTAGACCTCGAAGTGGTTCGGGTGGCCGGGCACGACGTCGCGCTTGAAGTCGAACGGGATGATCCAGAACGAGTGGATCACGTCGTTGGAGACCAGGTTGAACCTGACGTTCTCGTGGTCGGGGATCTCAAGCAGCGGCAGGCTCGCCCGGTTGCCGGGAATGACGCCGTTCCACATCTCGCCGACCGAGGTCACGCCGGCCGAGGAGTTCTTCACCGGCCACTGCGGGTACTGGAACTCCCAGCTCCACTGGAATCCGGTGACGTCCACCACGACGCACTTGGGCTGCAGGCAGTGCGCGGACAGCTTGTCGATGGTGTTCTCATCCCTGGCGGTGAAGTAGAACAGCACGCCGACCATGATGAACGGGATGACCGTGTACATGACCTCGATCGGCAGGTTGTACCTGACCTGGTGCGGCACCTGGTCTGACCGCTTGCGGTGGAAGATGACGGCCCACAGGATCAGCCCCCAGACCACGACACCGACGGCGAGCGCGGCCACCCAGGAGCCCTGCCACAGGGTCAGCGTCAGCTTGCCCTGGGTCGTGATCGGATCGCGCATGCCGAGCCTGGTCCAGGCGGCGTTGGACTGACAGCCGGTCAGCAGCAGCGCGACGATGCCAAGCACGGCGGCGCGCGGCAGCAGCCGACGCACCGTCCGCGAGGCCGGCCAGCGGCGGCGCGTGGCACTGCGGATGGGGCTCACAGATTGCCTTCCCAACGCACCGGCTCCCGGCTCTCAGCAGTGACTTCAAGCTGTTCCTACAGCCTGTCGTGGAAACAGTACCAACGGGAGGCTTGGCCACCCTGGGAACCCCCCCAATGGGCGGCGCCGTACCGGCTCTGGGGCAAGCCGCAGAGCCGCGGCGCCGGCGCTCACCGGGGGGACACCCCCCCGGACCCCCCGAAGGCCGTACCGGCTCTGGGGCAAGCCGCAGAGCCGCAGCGCCTGCGCTAGCCCGGCGGGACGACCCGCAGGAACCCCCCGAAATCAGCACCGCTGCCAGCGGTCACCGCGAGTCTGGCCGGCGGCCCGCCTAGAGTCGGCTACGTGGCCTACTTCGATGCGGCCTCGGCCGAGCCGCTGCACCCGGCGGCGCATGCGGCGCTGCTGGCCGCGCTGGCCGACGGCTGGGCTGACCCGGCCAGGCTGCACCGGGAGGGGCGCCAGGCCAGGCTGCTGCTCGATCAGGCCAGGGAACAGGTCGCCGCGGTGCTCGGCTGCCGCCCTGACGAGCTGTCCTTCACCAGCTCGGGCACGCAGGCCGCGCAGCTCGCCGTGCTCGGCGCGGTGACCGCGAGGCGGTCGGCCAGCCGGGGCGCGGGCCACCTGGTCACCAGCGCGGTCGAGCACTCGGCGGTGCTGAACGCCGCGGCGCAGCTCGCGCAGTCCGGCACCGCGGTCAGCACGACCGGCGTCGACTCAGCCGGGCGCGCGGACCTGGCCGAGTTCGGCGAGGCGCTGCGCCGGGAGCGCACCCTGCTCGGCTGCCTGCAGACGGCCAACCACGAGGTCGGCACCATCCAGCCGGTAGCCGAGGCGGCGGCGCTCTGCCAGCAGGCCGGCGTGCCGCTGCTGACCGACGCCGCGGCCTCGGCCGGCCGGCTGCCGGTGCCGGCCGGC
>JASHQL010000340.1 GCA_030039155.1 Streptosporangiaceae bacterium
ATCACCGGCAGCGTGGTGACCGCGGCGAGCATCCCCGGCAGGTGCGCGGCGCCGCCGGCCCCGGCGATGATCACCTTCAGGCCCCTGGCCGCGGCTGCGCTGCCGTAGCCGATCATGTCGGCGGGCATCCGGTGCGCGGACACCACGTCGGCCTCGCTGGGCACGCCGAACTCATCGAGCGCGGCAACCGCGGCCTGCATCACCGGCCAGTCGGAGTCGCTGCCCATCACCACGCCGACCAGCGGCTGGCCAGTCACCGGCCGGTCCCCCAGTCCAGCGACTCTGACTCGACCCCGTCGGCGAGGTAGCTGGCGGCCCGCCTGGCCCGTGCCCTGACCTGCTCGAGCCGGGATCCGCTGGCGGTCACGTGCCCGACCTTCCGGCCAGGCCTGACCGGCTTGCCGTATAGCTGGACTCTGCTGCCAGGATCGGCCGCCATCACGTGGATCAGCCTGTCGTGCAGGTCAGGATCCTGGCCGCCGAGCACGTTGACCGTCACGGTGACCGGGGCAAGCTGGCTGGTCTGGCCGAGCGGCAAGTTCAGCACCGCGCGCAGGTGCTGCTCGAACTGCGAGGTCACCGCGCCGTCGATGGTCCAGTGCCCGCTGTTGTGCGGCCGCATGGCCAGCTCGTTCACCAGCAGCTCGCCGCCCGCCTCGAACAACTCCACCGCGAGCACGCCGGTCACGTCCAGCCCGGCGGCGATCTGCAGGCCGATCCGCTGCGCCTCGGCCGCCAGCCCCGGCCGCAGTCCGGGCGCCGGGGCGATCACCTCACGGCAGATGCCGCCGGCCTGCACGGTCTGCACCACCGGGTAGGCGGCGCCCTGGCCGGCCGGCGACCTGGCGACCAGCACGGCCAGCTCGCGGTCGAACGGCACGAGCTGCTCAGCGATGAGGTCAAGCCCATGAGACAGCACCTCGGCCGCCTGCTCGGCCATCGCGCAGACCCAGACGCCCTTGCCGTCGTAGCCACCGGTGACCGCCTTCAGCACGACCGGCCAGCCGTGCCGCTCGGCGAACGCGACAACACCGGCCAGGTCGCTCACCGAGGCCCAATGCGGGCAGGCAATCCCGGCCTCCGCCAGCCGGCCGCGCATGGCGCGCTTGTCCTGCGCGAACCGCAGCGCCCGCGAGCCCGGCCTGACCGCGTGCCCGGCCGCCTCCAGCGCCTCGATCACCGCGCCGGGCACGTGCTCGTGGTCGAAGGTGATGACATCGCAGCCGCTGGCGAAGTCAAGGACATCCGCGGCCGACCGGTAGTCCCCGAGCGCGGTGCCCTGGCAGACCTGTGCCGCGCTCTCGTCCGCCGCCGCGGCGAGCACCCGGAACCTGACCGCCAGCGCGATCGCCGCCGGGCAGCTCATCCGGGCCAGCTGGCCGGCCCCGATCATGCCGACCACGGGCTGACTGTTCACCCGCCGTAGCCTACGAGACCGGTGCGGCAGCCCACGAGACCCGGCTAGGCGGGGCCGGTCACCACCGGCGGCTCTTCCATCGCCTCGGCGGCGGCGTGCGGCAGGAACAGCGCGAACACCGCGGGCCGCGGCCGCACCAGCACCACCTGGCCGCCGTCCGCCGCCGCGATCATCCTGGCCAGCGACAGGCCGAGCCCGGTGCCTTCGGGCGAGCCGCTGACGCTGCGCTCGAAGATCCGCGGTGCCAGGTCCGGCGGCACGCCGCTGCCCTCGTCCCTGACCTCGATGACCACCGAGCGCCTGGTATGCGAGGTCTTGATGGTCACCGTGCCGGCGCCGTGCAGCAGCGCGTTGTCCACCAGGGTGGCGATCACCTGGGCCGCGCCGCCAGGCGTGGTGTAGGCGTACAGCCCGCGCTCGCCGGTCACGTCCAGCCGCCGCCTGGCCCGGCGGAAGGCCGGCTCCCACTCGGCCACCTGCTGGGACACGATGGCGTCCACGCTGGCGAGCGAGGGGATCCCGGTGATGGTGCGGCGGGCGCGGCCGAGCAGCTGGCTCACCACGTCGGCGAGCCGCTCGGTCTGGGCCAGCGCCGCGGCGCCTTCCTCGCGCACCACGTCCGGGTAGTTGGCCGCGGCGATCATCTCCTCGAGCCGCATGGACAGCGCGGTGAGCGGGGTCCTGAGCTGGTGCGAAGCGTCCACCGCGAACTCGCGCTCGGCCGAAAGCAGGTCGTTGATGCGCTGCGCGGAGCCGTCGAGTCCCTCCGCCACCCGGTCAAGCTCCTGCACGCCGTAGCGGCGGCCAAGCGGCCGCGCATCGCCAGAGCCGAGCCGGTCGGCCGCCCTGGCAAGCTGCTGCAGCGGCCGGTTCAGCCGCCTGGTCTGGCGCAGCGCGAGCACCACCGCGACCGCCATGGCCAGCAGCGCGAGCGAGATGATCAGCAGCACGGCGCGAAACTTGTCGCCGGTCACCGCCGAGCTGTCGGCGTAGACGACCACCGAGTACAGCTTGGTCGACGCCCGGCCGGTGATCGTGTGCTTGCCGGCCGGCTTCACGCCGATCTGCTGGGTCTGCCCGCCGCGCTCCCTGATCACCACGTACCGGTCGCCGAGCGACCTGGCCTCCGCGACGAAGTCGGGTGGCAGGCCGTTCTCCACCCGCTCCTCGCCGCCCTGGGCCAGGTCACGCGCGTCGTGCTGCAGCTCATGCGCGACCAGCGTGTTCTGCTGCTGCACCAGCACGAACGCGAGCGGCACGCCTAGCAGCAGCACCGCGGTCACCGCGACCGCCAGCATGGAGATCAGCAGCCGGCGCTGCATCGCCCTGCTCCTCTGCCTGCGAGTCGGCCTGCCACCATGCTGCCGCCAAACCTTGCGGCGTCAGTCGCCGCGCTCGAACCTGAAGCCCACGCCACGGACCGTGGTGATGTACTGCGGGCTGTGCGCGTCGTCGCCGAGCTTGCGGCGCAGCCAGGACACGTGCATGTCGAGGGTCTTGGTCGACCCCCACCACTTGCTGTCCCAGACCTGCCGCATGATCTGCTCCCTGGTCACCACCTTGCCGGCCTCGGCCACCAGCAGCGCCAGCAGGTCGAACTCCTTGGACGTGAGCTCGATCTCGCTGTCGCCGATCCAGGCTCGCCTGGCGTCGGTGTCCACCCGCACGCCCTGCACCACTTTGTTCTCTGACGCGCCCCTGCGCAGCAGCGCCCTGACCCTGGCCAGCAGCTCGGCGAGCCGGAACGGCTTGGTCACGTAGTCGTCGGCGCCAGCGTCGAGGCCGATGACCGTGTCCACCTCGTCGGCGCGCGCGGTCAGGATCAGCACCGGCACGGACTGGCCCGATGACCGGATCCGCCGGCAGACCTCGAGCCCGTCCAGCTTGGGCAGCCCGATGTCCAGCACGATCAGGTCCACGCCCCCGGCCTTGGCGGCCTCGAGCGTGCCAGGCCCGTCCGAGGCCACGTCGACGTCGTAGCCCTCGCGCCTGAGCGCCCTGGCGAGTGGCTCTGAGATGGCCGGGTCATCTTCGGCAAGCAGCACGCTGGTCATGCACTGATCGTATGGCGACTGGCAAGTATTTCCTGCCTGCTACACGCAGTCACACCGGAGTCACGCCATGACGACGCCGGGAGAATGCCCTGTCTTTGCCTTGGGCGGCGGCGAACCTGCGGATCAGCTGCGGCCGCAGGTCCTCCGGCTCGACCACGTCATCGACCACCAGCTCGCCGGCCAGCCTGAGCACGTCGATGTCCTCGTCGTACTCGTCCCGCAGCCGCTGCACCTCGGCCTCCCGCTCGGCCGGGTCGGCGATCTCCGCCAGCTTGTTGTAGTACACGGCATTGACGGCGGCTTCTGCCCCCATGACCGCGATCTTCGCGGTCGGCAGCGCCAGCGTCGCGTCCGGCTCGAAGCCGGGGCCGGCCATCGCGTACAGCCCCGCGCCGTACGCCTTGCGGACGATCACGCAGATCTTCGGCACCGTGGCCTCCGACACCGCGCTGATCATCTTGGCACCGTGCCTGATGATGCCCTGCCGCTCGACCGCGGTGCCGACCATGAAGCCGGGCACGTCGGCAAGGAACAGCAGCGGCACGTTGAACGCGTCGCAGAGCTGGATGAACCTGGTGCCCTTGTCCGCCGAGTCGACGAACAGCACGCCCCCCTTGAACATCGGGTTGTTCGCCAGCACGCCGATGACCTGGCCGTCCAGCCTGGCGAACCCGGTGATCAGCTCCCTCGCCCACAGCTCGTGGATCTCGAACAGCGAGCCGGAATCCACGATGCCGCGGACATAACGCCGCATGTCGAACGCCTGGCGTTCGCTGGCCGGCACCAGCGCGCGCAGGTCGGCTGGCTTGGCATCGGCTGGCGGCGCGGCCGGCGGCGGCTGCCGGTAGTTGCCAGGCAGATAAGAAAGGAAACGACGCACCGCGCCGAGCGCGTCGCGCTCGTCGGCGGCCAGGTAGTCGCCGCAGCCGGACACGGTGCAGTGCATCCTGGCACCGCCCATCTCCTCAAGCGTGGTGTGCTCCTTCACCACCATCTCGACCATCCGCGGGCTGCCCAGGTACATGGAGGCGTTGCCGTCGACCATCGCCACGAAGTCACAGAACGCCGGGATGTAGGCGCCGCCGGCCGCCGACGGGCCGAACAGCGCGCACACCTGCGGCACCGAGCCGGACGCGCGCACCTGGGTGTGGAAGATCTTCCCGGCGCCGCGGCGGCCGGGGAACAGCTCGATCTGGTCGGTGATCCTGGCCCCGGCCGAGTCGACCAGGTACACCATCGGCACCCCGGTCAGGTAGGCACGCTCGATGATCCGGATGATCTTCTCGACCGTGCGGGCGCCCCAGGAGCCCGCCTTCACCGTCGAGTCGTTCGCCATCAGCGCCACCGGCCTGCCGTCGAGCAGGCCGGTGCCGGTGATCACGCCGTCGGCTGGCAGGCCGTCGGCGAGCACGTTCGCGAACGCGCCGTCCTCGGTGAAGCTGCCCTTGTCGATCAGCAGCTCGATCCGCTCCCTGGCGAACAGCTTGCCCCTGGCCGCGGCCTGCTTGTGGTACCGCTCGGCGCCGCCGCTGGCGATCCTCGCCCTGACCTCGGCCAGCTCCGGATGGCCGGCCGGGTGCGCCGGGGTCGTCCCGGCCGGGTCAGGCTGACCCGTCTCGTGCGCTGCGTCACTCACGCTCGCGAGCGTACCGATAGCCGGCCCGCAAGCCGGTCAGTGCAGGTGCAATCCGACGCCCAGCAAGATCAGCGGCCAGAGGAAGATGGCGAGCAACGCGGACAAGATGAGCTTCAGCAGCCCGGCATTGAGGTAGTTGTGCTGCCAGGCAAGGACGATCCCAACGATCACGTAGATGAAGAACAGAATGCTCCAGGTCCTGGGTCTGAAAATGGACATGATGCGGGCTCCGATCTGCGCACCCAACAGGCACGAGCGCCGCTCAACTTTCCAGGACCGGGCAGGTCAAACGTCCGGTGCGTGCCCGGTCAGGCCGGGATGGTCCTGGTCCGCGGGCCGGCCCGGAGCACCTGAGACGGCAGCGTGCGGCCGATGATCCGCTCCGCGTCCGCGGCAGCGTCGATCATCGCAGCCAGGTCGATGCCGGTGGCCACGCCCATGTCCTCGACCATGTACACCAGTTCCTCGGTGGCGATGTTGCCGGTGGCGCCTGGCGCGTAGGGACAGCCGCCGAGCCCGCCGACCGAGGCGTCGAAGTCGGCTACGCCAAGCTCGAGCGCGGCCAGCACGTTGGCCATGCCGGTGCCGCGGGTGTTATGGAAGTGCAGGTTCAGCGGCGTGTCCGGGCAGGCGGACCTGAACTCGCCGACGAGCCGGCGGACCCGGCCAGGCGTGGCCATCCCGGTGGTGTCGCCGAACGAGATGGTGTCGGCGCCGTCGGCCACCGCGCGGCTGGCCACCCGCACCACCCGCGGCACCGGCACGTCGCCCTCGTACGGGCAGCCCCAGGCGGTGGA
>JASHQL010000341.1 GCA_030039155.1 Streptosporangiaceae bacterium
GACGGCCGCTAACCGGGCGCTGGCAGGGTCGCCAGCAGGCGGCCCTCCGGATACCGCAGGGCGGCCGGCGGCAGGCCGGCTGGCCGGCCGCTGAGCAAGACCTGCAGCGTCCCGGCCGGGCTGCCAGCGCCCGGCTTGCTCGCTGGCTGGGCGACAGCCCTGCGCAGCGCCTGCGCGGCGACCGCGGCCGCGGATCCGAAGGTGGTGGCTCCTGGCACCGCCTGGCTGATCCACTCGACGGCCAGCTCGTACTCGGTGCAGCCAAGCACCACGGCCGCACATCCGGCAGGAGTCTGGCCTGCCGCCTCCTTGACCGCGATCATCGCGGACGTCTCATCGCCCGCGTCGATGGCGTCCGCCAGGCCGGGGCAGGCGACCGGCGTGACCAGCGCTGTGCCGCCGAACTCGGCGATCAGCCTGCGCTGGTAGGCGCTTGCCGTGGTCGCCACGGTCGCCCAGATCGCCACGTTGTGATGCGAGGCCGCTGCGGGCTTGATGGCCGGCACGGTGCCGATCACCGGCAGGTCAGGCTCGAACTCGGCCCTGAGCGCGTCCAGCGCGTGCACCGACCCGGTGTTGCACGCCATCACCAGCACGTCCGGCCGCAGCGCGGCGGCGGCCCTGGCGCACAGCAGCGCCCGTTCGGCGATGCCGTCAGGGGTGCGCGGTCCCCACGGCATCCCGTCCGGGTCGGTGGCCAGGATCAGGTCAGCGTCTGGCCGCATGCGGTGCAGCTGCGCCGCGGCCGCCAGCAGCCCGATGCCCGAGTTGATCAGCGCGATCCGCATGCGCCAACTGTACGATCCGCCGGCTGGCGCCGGGTCAAGCCGTGGCCGGCCGGTGCCGGCGGCGGTGCGGGCCCGCGGCCGTCGCAGAACCGGGACAATGCGGCCAGGCTAGACTCACTGCACCCGCTACCAGCAGGACTGCCCTGGGCACGCCCTGGACCCCCGCAAAGGAGGACCGCGTGGTCCAGCTCAGCGATCGCCGGCTCGCCGCGCACCAGGCGGCGGTGGCCGGCATCAGCAGGGCCTACGCGGCCATCCCGGCCGGCACCCCGGTCCGGCTGGCCAAGTCAACCTCCAACTTGTTCAGGTTCCGCGGCGCGGCCGCCGGCGCGACGCTGGACGCCTCGGCGTTCAGCGGCGTGCTCCAGGTGTTCCCGCAGCAGCGGGCCGCGGTGGTCGGCGGCATGACCACCTACCAGGACCTGGTCGCCGCCACGCTGCCGCACGGGCTGATGCCGCTGGTCGTGCCCCAGCTGAAGACGATCACGCTGGGCGGGGCGGTGTCCGGCCTCGGCATCGAGTCCAGTTCGCTGCGCAGCGGCATGCCGCATGAGTCGGTGACCGAGCTGGAGATCCTCACCGGGGATGGCAGGGTGGTCACCGCCTCGGCTGACGGCGAGCACGCGGCGCTGTACCGCGGCTTCCCCAACTCCTACGGCACCCTCGGCTACGCGCTGTCGCTGACCATCGAGCTCGAGCCGGTCAAGCCGTTCGTGCACCTGCGGCACCTGCGCTACCACAACCCCGACGACTGCATGGCCGCGATCGCACAGGTCGCCGCCGACGGCAGCATCGACGGGCACGTCGCTGACTTCATCGACGGCGTGGCGTTCGGCCCGGACGAGCTGTACCTGACCATCGGCGCGTTCAGCGACGTGGCGCCGTGGCGCAGCGACTACACCAGGGAGCGGATCTACTATCAGTCGCTGCGCGGCCCGAAGGAAGATTTCCTCACCATCGGCGACTACCTGTGGCGCTGGGACACCGACTGGTTCTGGTGCTCCCGGCCGTTCGGCGTGCAGCGGCCGGCCGTCCGCAGGCTCTGGCCGCGCCGGTACCGGCGGTCCGATGTCTACCGCAAGCTGGTCGCCTTCTACCGGCGGCACCACCTGGACGACCTGCTGGCGGCGCGGCAGGGCCGGCCGCGGCAGGAGGCGGTGATCCAGGACGTCGAGATCCCGGTCGGGCGGGGTGCCGACTTCCTCAGGTTCTTCGCCGACCGCGTCGGCATGAGCCCGGTGTGGCTGTGCCCGCTGCGGCTGCGCGGCGAGGCGACCTGGCCGCTTTACCCCATGCGCCCGGGTCAGGTGTACGTGAACTTCGGCTTCTGGGGCACCGTGCCGCTGCCGCCAGGCGCCAGTGACGGCTACTACAACCGGCAGGTCGAGGACACGGTGGCCGAGCTCGGCGGGCACAAGGGCCTGTATTCCACCTCGTTCTATTCGCCAGCGGATTTCTGGGCACGCTATAACGGACCGGAATACGCGGCCCTGAAGGGTACTTATGACCCGCAAGGCCGGCTGGCCGACCTGTATGACAAGTGCGTTCGCGGCGTCTGACCAGGCAGTTTGCGCCGCGCCGAGCAGAGGAGTTGCAGATGTCGCTGGCCGAGGTGTTCGAGCGGGTTGCCGGGACTGACGCCCCGGTCGAGTTCACGGCCTACGACGGCAGCGTGGCCGGCCGCGAAGGGTCCGACATCAAGATCACGGTGAAGTCACCGACCGCGGTACGTTACCTGGCGCAGGCGCCGGGCGCACTCGGGCTGGCCCGTGCCTACGTGTCCGGTCACCTGGACGTGGACGGCGACATGTATACCGCGCTCGCCCAGCTCACGAACGTGCAGAGCACGCAGGTCGGCCTCGGCGAGCGGGTAAGGATGCTGAACCAGCTCGGCGGCCCCAGGGTGCTGTGGCCGCGGGTGCCGCCGCCACCGCAGGAGGTCAGGGTGAACCGGCGCTGGCTGGCCGGCCGGCGGCACTCCAAGCAGCGCGATGCCAGCGCGATCTCGCACCACTACGACGTCTCCAACACCTTCTACGAGTGGGTGCTCGGCCCGTCGATGGCCTACACCTGCGCCTGCTATCCGGCCGAGGACGCGAGCCTCGAGCTGGCCCAGGCCACCAAGTTCGACCTGGTCGCGCGCAAGCTCGGGCTGCGGCCGGGGATGCGGCTGCTTGACGTGGGCTGCGGCTGGGGCGGCATGGTGATGCACGCGGCCAGCGAGTACGGGGTGCGGGCGCTCGGCGTGACGCTGTCCGAGCAGCAGGCCAGCTGGGCACAGCAGGCGATTAAGGCGGCCGGGCTGTCCGAGCTGGCCGAGGTCAGGCACCTGGACTACCGGGACGTGACCGAGACCGGGTTCGACGCGGTCAGCTCGATCGGCCTGACCGAGCACATCGGCAAGGCGCAGCTCCCCGGCTACTTCGAGTTCCTTTACGGCAAGCTGCGGCCGCAGGGCAGGCTGCTCAACCACTGCATCACCAGGCCGGATGACGCCGGCCCGGCACGGGTGACCGGCGGGTTCATCTACCGGTACGTGTTCCCTGACGGCGAGCTCGAGGGGCCTGGCTACCTGGTCTCGCGGATGAACGACGCCGGCTTCGAGGTGCGGCACGAGGAGAACCTGCGCGAGCACTACGCCAAGACGCTGACCGGCTGGTGCGCCAACCTGGACGCGCACTGGGACGAGGCGGTGGCCGAGGTCGGCGAGGGCACGGCCAGGGTGTGGCGGCTGTACATGGCAGGCTCGCGGCTTGGCTTCGAGCGCAACGACATCCAGCTGCACCAAGTGCTCGGCGTCAGGCTGGGCGACCGGGGTCAGGCAGCCATGCCGCTGCGGCCGGACTGGGAGCCCGCGCTGCAGCAGGCTTAGGCCGCGACCCTGGCTACCCGCGGGCCGCCGTCCGGTAGCTCTCGGCGACGGTGAAGGCAAGGTCGAGGGCCTGGCTGCGGTTCAGCCGCGGGTCGCAGGCAGTCTCGTACCGCTGCGGCAGGTGCTCGGCCACCACCTCGTAGCTGCCGCCGACGCACTCGGTGACGTTGTCGCCGGTGAACTCGATGTGGATGCCGCCGGGGTGGGTGCCGAGTGCCCTGTGCACCTCGAAGAAGCCCTGCACCTCGTCCAGCACGTCGTGCAGCCTGCGGGTCTTGTGCCCGCTCGGCGCCTCGAAGGTGTTGCCGTGCATCGGGTCGCAGACCCAGGCCACCGGGATGCCCGACGCGGCCACCGCCTCGATCAGCGGCGGCAGCAGGCTGCGGATCCGGTCGGCGCCCAGCCTGGTGATCAGCGTGAGCCGGCCAGGCTCGCCCGCCGGGCTGAGCCTGGCGACCAGCTCGGGCAGCTTGGCGGGATCGGTGCCGGGGCCGAGCTTGACCCCGATGGGGTTGGCGATCCCGGCCGCGAACGCCACGTGCGCACCGTCGATGGCCCG